>CAYMSG010000084.1:5512-10773 GCA_964392955.1 uncultured Chitinophagaceae bacterium
GATGATTGCTGCCAATGGAGAAATCATGTGGCTGCGTGATATTGTAAGTGTGGTAGTAGAAAACGGCCAACCTGTTTTGTTGCGTGGCTTGATGATCAACATCAGCGATGAAAAACAAAAAGATGAGGAGCTGGAAAAAAGTAAGCAGGCGGTCCAGAAAATTCTTGATCAGTCATTGGATATAATTTGTACGATTGATAAAGAGGGAAAGTTTGTCATGGTGAGTGAAGCAGCATGGACTATCTGGGGCTATGCGCCTGATGAGTTAGTTGGCAAGGCCTATATTGACCTGGTTTTTTCAGGCGATGTTGAACGTACGGCTGAAGCTGCGCAACTGATAATGGAAGGCGTGGACATGACCAATTTTGAAAACCGGTATATCCGCAAAGATGGAAGTATTGTTCCAATGGTTTGGTCGGCCAGGTGGGATGCAACAGATCAGCTGATCTATTGTGTAGCCAAAGATGCTACCGAAAAAAAGAAGGCCGAGCGTGAAATGGCGCATCTTATGTACAACACTGAAGAATCGTTTCTGCTGGTTGATAAAAACCTCAGGATCGTTTCGTTCAATAGCCAGTTTTCAAAATTATACCAGCAACTGCTGGGTAAAACGGTACAACGTGGTGCCGATATACTGGACTATGCACAGCCGGAACGGAGGGAAATTGCCCGGTCCATTTATGAACGTGTATTGAAAGGCGAACAGGAATCTTCAACGATTGTGATCCCGTTGGCGGTAGGTCATAAAAAGGTTTTTTCCATCATCTATAAACCTGCTTTTAATGAAGAGCAGGAAACCATTGGTGCGTTCATTACTGGCAGAGATATTACAGAAGCCGAACTGGCGAAGGAAAAAATAGAGGCATCCGAAAAGCAATACAAATACCTGTTTGAAAATAATCCGGCACCGATGTTCATCTGGGATTTTGCAACCAAACAAATTGTGGATTGCAATGAGGCTGCGTTGCTGAAATACAAGTACACAAGAGAGGAGTTCTTACAACTAACGATCCTGGATATACGACCCCAGGAAGATATTCCCTTAATTGAAGCTGCTACAGCATCTGAAGATTTCTATAACAATACAGGTAGCAACCTGCATCGTAATGTCTGGCGGCATCTTACAAAAGATGGTCAATTGATGAATCTGGAAATAAGTGGCCATATGTTGGATTACAAGGGACGAAAATCGGCATTGGTCATTCTGAATGATGTGACCGAACAATTGAAAGCAGAACGTTCCATTGCCTCATCCGAGGAAAAATATAAAACACTTTTTAATTCAAGTCCTTCGCCGAAATGGGTGTACGAACTGGATACTTACCAGGTACTCGATGTAAATGAAACGGCCATTCGTCATTACGGTTACAGCCGGGAAGAATTTTTGGCTATGACTATTTTTGATTTACGGCCGAAAGAAGATATTCATAAAGTAGTAGATGTACACAAGGATATAAAAGCAAAGCAAGGAGTGATCCGCTTTGGTGTATTTACACATAAGAAAAAAGATGGTACTCTTATCCGGGTAGATGTAACCGGTTACCGTTTCCGCTATCTGGATAAAGATTCCATGATGGTGATATGTAATGATGTTACTGAACGGGAACTGCTGATTGAACGTCTTCAAAACCGGGAGGCAGAGCTCACAGAAAGTAATCTACGTTACGAATATGTAACGAAAGCCACCAATGATGCAATATGGGATTGGAACCTTGAAACAAACATAATTGAATGGGGCGAAGGTTTTAAAACCTATTTTGGATACGATCCAAGGCAGATGGGGAATGACGAGCAATCGTGGATCAATCATATTCATCCACAGGACAGAGATCGTATCGTCAACAGTGTTCATCATGCAATCGACAGCGGAAGTAATTTCTGGAACGATGAATATCGTTATGTAAAAGCCGACGGCTCTCCTGCGTATGTTACTGATCGTGGTTTTGTGATCCGTAAAAGCAACGGTAAACCCGTTCGTATGGTAGGAGCGATGCAGGATGTTACGCAAAAACGGGAAGAAGAGTATCAACGTCGGTTACTGGAGACCGTTATCAGTAAAACAAACGATGCTATCATTATCACCAAAGCAGAACCTTTGGATGGGCCAGTTGGTCCGGAAATTATTTATGCAAACGATGCGTTTCTGCAAATGACCGGTTACAGCAGAGAGGAGGTAATTGGTAAAACACCCCGTATTTTACAGGGGCCTGGGTCAGATAAAGCTGTTCTGAAAAAACTGGGCGAAGATCTGCGGCAATGGAAACATTGTGATGTAGATCTGTTGAATTATACGAAAGACGGTCGTGCGTTTTGGGTGAATCTTTCCATTGCACCGGTTGCTGATGAAAACGGATGGTTTACCCATTGGGTAAGTGTGCAAAAAGATATCACGGAGCGAAAGCTGGATGAATTACAGAAAAAACTGCTGGCAGATATCAGTCTTGCCTTTAACCAGGAAAAATCACTAACAGAACTATTGCCGGAAGTAATGCAACGCATGGTTGAATCCGGGCATTATGGATTGGCGGAAACCTGGCTGTTGAATGAAGACGCCCAGCACATTCATCTCTTATCGGGCTATATTTTGCCCGAGAAAAAAGAGTTGTTTTATCCATCAACAAGCACAACGCTTCGTTTTGAAAAGGGGGAAGGAATGGCCGGAATTGTTTGGGAAAAAGACCGGTTGCATGTATGGAAAAATGTAGATAACGACACACGCTTTTTACGACGGGAAGCTGCTCTGAAAGCGGGATTAAAAATAGTGGCAGGCATTCCGTTGCGAAGCAAAGATCAGTTGATTGGTGTATTACTGATCGGGCTGTTTAAAGAGGAACGACCGGGTGATGCGCAATTGGCATTGCTGCAGAACGTGGCGCAGCATCTCGCAACAGAGATCGAACGAAAGCAACTGGAAGAAAGTTTAAATCAATTGTTCAATACTGCACCTGATGTGATCTGTATTGCCGGTTTTGATGGTTTTTTCAAACGGATCAATCCTGCGTTTTGTGAAATGCTGGAGTATAGCGAAGAAGAGTTATTGCGTAAACCGTTTCGTGAGTTTGTGCACCCCGACGACAGAGATAGTACCGTAAACGAAGAAAGGCAACTTTCTTCCGGTCGTCGCACGCTTTATTTTGAGAACAGGTATATTTCAAAGTCGGGTAAAATTGTGTGGCTTGCATGGTCGGCAACACCCGTGCAGGAAGAAGCATTGATTTATGCCGTTGCAAAAGACATTACAGAGAAAAAAGAATTACAACGCTTACTCGATAATGCCAGCGAATTCGCACGTATTGGTGGTTGGGAGGTAGATGTGATCAATGATGTTCACTCATGGTCAAGTGTAACACGTGAAATACATGAAGTTGATGAGCATTATGCACCGGATATGACGGCAGCAATCGGTTTTTACAGGGAAGACGTGCGTGACCTTGTGAAGAAATATGTAGGAGATGCTATTGCCAAGGGTGAGGCATTTGATTTTGAATTACCCATCATTACTGCCAAAGGAAACGAACGATGGGTACGTGCAATTGGACAGGCAGAATTCAAAGATGGAGTTTGTGTAAAAATCTTCGGCAGCTTCCAGGATATTCACCAACGCAAAACAGCCGAACTGGAATTTCAATTACTGTTTGAAGAGCGAAATAATATTCTGGAAAGTATTGGCGATGCATTTTTTGCAGTAGATCGTAACTGGATTGTATCGTATTGGAATAAAGTAGCAGAAGCATTGCTGGATACAAAACGTGAAACAATCGTAGGGAAAAATTTATGGGATGTATTTGCTGAAGCAAAAAGTCTTTCTTCTTTTACACAGTATCGTCATGCGATGGAAACCGGCAACGCCATCACATTCGAAGATTATTATGCGCCGGTGAACAGGTGGTTTGAGATCAGTGCGTATCCTTCTCCAAAAGGCTTGTCCGTTTATTTCAAAGATGTGAGTATCCGTAAGCAAGCCGAAGAACAGATCAGGCGTTCGAATGAACGTTTTGAAAAAGTAACCGAAGCTACCAATGATGCCATTTGGGATTATGATGTGTTGAGTAATGTATTGTTCTGGGGCAAGGGTTTTAAAACACTGTTTGGCTACGATCCTGAAATGACGGATGTAAGTTTCAACTTTCTGCTTTCCTGTATTCATCCCGATGACGCCTTGCGAATTGCCGGAAAAATCCAGGCGTACATGATGGATCCAACGCACTATAATTGGTTTGAAGAATACCGTTTCAAAAAAGCGGATGGACATTATGCGTTCGTCATCGATCGTGCTGTGTTTATCCGGAACGAACAGGGAATTGTAACAAGAGTGGTAGGTGCAATGACAGATATCAGTTATCGAAAAGAACACGAAGAATCATTACGAAAGCTGAATACAATTCTGGATGAACGTGCAAAACAACTGGCTGTTTCAAACAGGGAGCTGGAACAGTTTGCCTATATCGCTTCGCATGATCTGCAGGAACCACTTCGTATGGTCACCAGCTTTTTAACGCAGATCGATAAAAAGTATAATCACATACTGGATGAAAAAGGAAAACAGTACATCCATTTTGCAGTGGATGGTGCAAGGCGTATGCGCCAGATCATTCTTGACCTGCTGGAGTTTTCACGTGTAGGCCGTATAAGTTTTCAACCCGAAGAAATAGATCTCAACGAGTTGATCGGTGAAATCCGTGTACTCCTGAGCCGCAAGATCGAAGAAAAGCAGGCAGCGTTGATGACAGAGCAATTACCTGTACTTCGTGGGCATCGTTCGCCATTACGTCAAGTATTTCAGAATTTGATCAGTAATGCATTAAAGTATAGTAAGAAGGATGTGCCTCCGGTTGTGGAAATAGCTGTAAAAGAACATGCAGATAGCTGGGAGTTTTCTGTAAAAGATAATGGCATCGGCATCGAAAAAGAATATTTTGAAAAGATCTTTATCATCTTCCAGCGCCTGCATAATAAAGATGATTATGCGGGCACAGGCATGGGGCTCGCTATCAGCAAAAAAATAGTAGAGAACCTCGGCGGCCGCATCTGGCTGGAGTCAATACCCAGAGAAGGAAGTACGTTTTGCTTTACGCTGGCTAAATAAAACACATGCGCAACAACTTATGGAATAAATACTACAATGCTATTCTCCGAAACTTTGTTTCAGTTGATGCGGAGAGAGATTTGGTTTACTGGCGCAACAGGCTCTTTGCTGAAAGTATGATTTATCTGTTGCCGTTTTGTTTGATAGCGTTAATACCCGGTGTGTACTGGTCGGC
>CAYMSG010000085.1:0-10737 GCA_964392955.1 uncultured Chitinophagaceae bacterium
TCGGGTTTTGTTTTCGGTACCCACCAACCCGGTGTGCTGAAACTGAAACGACCATAGTGATAGTAACCCCACGATAAGAGATCACCGCCATTAACCGATGATGCAGGTGCATCTTTCAATCCAACAGTTTTGTTGTACAGATCGCTCACCATGCTGTTCACTTTTGTATCGGGCATTAACCAGCCTGCAAGAATGGGTGCTGTTGCAGCCTGCGGATTAAATGCATAAGGCGTACTTAAATTATTGTTGCTGCTGAAGCTGATGACTGCATACACATTGAAACGATCGAAGAGCTCATCAAGCAATGCCCTTGTTTCGTTTTCACTTGCAGGAAATTCACCAGAGCCTTGTGAGAAAGAGGGATGTTTAAAGGTTAAGTTTTTATTGAACCAGATGCCACCTTCTCCATCTTCGTTGAAGTTACCGTCTTTATCATTGTCTTTGCCTTCGGTAAAAACAAGATAAGTTCCTTTTTCACCTTTACTCACATCGGCTTTGATCAACACACGTGCATCGTTGGGATGAAGACGATGTGTACCAACGGGTGATTCAACACGCATCCAGGTGATCTTGCCGTTCCCATCCAGGTCATCGTATCCATCTTCATTGCTGTTGCCATCACGGTCATCGTCGGTAACGGTGGCATTGCCCTGGCGTTCGTAACGAAGTGATGCAAAGTATTGTTCCATTGCATCGGGACTCATATTCGGAAAAATATAAAACGTTGTTTTGTTCAACAGATTTTTGATGCTGTCGGTTGCAATGCCTTGCATCAATTGTTCTGCAAAGCCAATAGCAAGTTCGGTACTCAACGGCATATTGCCTTCCACGCCACCTACAACGGCTATTGCCGGTTTGGTGTCTGTATTGCCGGGGCCGATGGTGATTTGCCAGATGTCTTTACCACCGTTTGTTTTCGTGAGTGATTTTACTTTCACCCATTGCGGGTTTGCTTTTGCCAATGCATTGATGCGGTTGGTTTGCTGGCTGAAATTGCTGTAGCCCGTTTGTGCAATGATGCCTTTGTAAATAAAGAGGCACATTGCAGCGGCAACGATTCTTTTCATCATACTGAAATTGTTTTGGATGCCGAATATACTGAAAACAAAACCCCGCTCCACTGCTTTTGATGAATGGTGGAATAGGGGGATGGGAAGTTGAGAATCGGGAATTGGTAATTTGGTTTGCTCTGCATTATCTGAATTTTGCGGAGATGGTGTAGCAGACTCGATCATTGATACGTCGGAAAATTTCATTATTCACTTTTCGTGCCCTGCGAAGGTTGCGTCGGTCGAGCAGGATTCCGTTTTCATCGTAATACTGCGGCTGTTTATAAAACGTGAGAATAAAATATTTTTCCTGTGAAAAAGGAGCTGACAATGATTTATGACGAATGCTCATAAAAGTAAGTAGTTGTTTTCTGCCCGAAGTATAATAGTCAAGCATATTGATCCAGGTACACTGTGTTTTTTTCATGTACTGCATCAGCGATGCGGTTGCAGCAGTGTCGTATCCATAGTGTTGCAGGCTGTCGAATAATGAAGGGTCATTCAGGTTGAATTCATATACATACCGTACCGTATCTGTTTTCATTTCAACCAATACATGCCTGAATTCTTTGTCTGTAAAACCAATCGATAGAGGGCGTGCAGCAGCAATTTTATTATATGTTGCTTCCATCTTAACAATAGTGGCCTCGTTTTCCTTGTAATAAGCAGCCGGAAATTTTTTGGATACAGCACAGGAAGCAAGCAGTTGTACCGCCAGTAACAGAACGATGATATGTTTGAAAGAAAGTGGCATAAGTTAATTTCGAATACTCCAGCTAATGCCGAAGAGAATACTTTTAAAACTTTTAATATCGATCTGTCGCTGTGTTTTAAAACCTGCATCCCAATACGTCATTGTTACCATTCCGTTCTCTTCACTGATTGATTTCAGAATGATGAAATGCGTAGGGATATGCTTCTTTACTTTGTTGTGATTTTTCCGGCGAAGCACACTGTTGTTCAAATAAAGAAATACATCGCCTTTATTAAGTTTTTGCTGCAGAAAAACAGTAAGCTCTTTTATTTTTATTCGTGTAAGATCATAGCCAATGCATTGGATCTGCGTTTGTAAGGTTGCACGCAACATCCGGTTAAATTTCGAAAGATTGGTAGCTGCCCACAATCCCAACTCTCTTCCCGGTTTGTAATTCAGATGAAACAGGTTGATATAACCTTTGTAATGATCGGCCAGTGTAAAAAACAACACCTGGTCGGCATCGTTTCGATCCAGTTCGCCTTCATATAAAATAGTACCTGCTGTTGTGCGGACAGCAGCAGAGGGTTCATACAAAACAGTTGCATAGTTCGCCTTTCCATTCTTGTACAGATCGATCATGAATTGTACATAGCCCAGCGGATCTTCTCTCGAAATCACATAGCCAACAGCTGCAAACCCGCAGAAATTAGTGTTGCGCCCTGCATACAGAAATACCGGTTGTTCGATATTCCGTTGCAGATTTTGCAGAAACAATGCCGTGTCAACAGAAGGCCAGTATGTGCTTTTTTGCAATTTTGTTTGTTGCAGCAGGGCCAGTGCCTGCAACTGTTTGCTCATGGCTGTGCTACTTTGTGTTTGCGCTATCGTACTAAGCGACAGTTGCAACAAGAAGAAGATGGAACAAATGATTTTTCTACAACACATGTACAAATAACAACTTGCAGGGTAATCTTGAATACAGCGAAGATAATATGTTTCGTTGGCTGATTGAGTTACACCAAACAAGACGCCGCAAATTTGTACAGATGTTCATTTTTTGTACTTGCATTTGATACAACGATGTTTTAATTTAGAATACTTACTCAACTCTTTCCGACTCTCTCAATACTTTGCTTACCTGGATTATCGAAAGGTTTGCAGCGCTGCAACCTGCACGGCAAACCTCATAGGTCTTCAATTTTTTAACCTTTAAAGTTGATGTTATGAAAAAAAATGAACTGGAGCAGAAAACTGCACGACGTGATTTTTTAGGTGCAATGGCGGCCGGTGCAGCTGCCTTTGGACTGGCAGCTTTACCAATTGCCAGCAATGCGTCCCCTTTTGAAGCAAACGAAAGCGATACAGCAGTAAAATCAAATCCCGATGAATGGTTCAAACAAATAAAAGGAAAACACCGGATGGTATTTGATGCAACACAGCCACATGAAATTTATCCGTTTGCATGGCCCAAAGTTTTTCTGATGACCAACGAAGCCACCGGCACAGCTTCAAAAGATTGCAGTGTGGTAGTGGTGTTGCGGCATACAGCCATTGGTTATGCAATGGAAGATCAGCTGTGGGAAAAATACAAACTGGGCGAACTGTTTAAAGCCAATGATCCAAAAACAGGAAAAGCAGCCACACGGAATCCGTTCTGGCAACCCAAGTCCGATGATTTTAAAATTCCGGGAATAGGAGCGGTTCCGTTAGGGATCAACGATCTGCAAAAAGATGGTGTGATGTTCTGCTATTGCCAGGCAGCTTTCACGGTATATTCTGCTGTTGCTGCAGATATGATGAAGATGGATGTGGAAGCGTTACGCAAAGAATGGTCGGCCGGATTGTTGCCCAATATTCAACCTGTTCCGTCAGGCGTATGGGCATTGGGCCGGGCGCAGGAGCATGGTTGCGGTTATATTTTTGCCGGATAAAAAAACAAAAACCCGTTTCCAATGAAACGGGTTTTGCTTACAGCTTGCAGCGAAGAGCAAGCGGCTGTATTAATAACGATACAATTCAGATTTGAACGGACCATTCTGCGGAATACCGAGGTACTCGGCTTGTGCAGCAGTCAATTCATCTAACTGTGCGCCTACTTTCGAAAGGTGTAAGCGTGCCACTTTTTCATCGAGATGCTTTGGCAGAACGTACACTTTGTTGTCGTACTTCGCATGGTTGTTCCACAATTCAATTTGCGCCAGCGTTTGGTTGCTGAATGAGTTACTCATCACGAATGATGGGTGACCGGTTGCACAACCTAAGTTTACCAAACGACCTTCAGCCAGGAGGATGATGTCTTTTCCATCGATGTTGTACAGATCAACCTGTGGTTTGATGGTATCTTTTGTGTGACCATAGTTTTGGTTCAACCAGGCAACATCAATTTCAATATCGAAGTGGCCAATGTTACAAACAATAGCTTTATCCTTCATTGCTTTGAAATGTTCTGCAGTGATCAAGTCACGGCAACCTGAAGCAGTAACGATAATGTCAGCTTCTTTCACGGCATCGATCATACGCTTCACTTCAAAACCATCCATCGCAGCTTGCAAAGCACAGATTGGATCGATCTCTGTAACAATTACACGGCAGCCTGCACCACGTAAGCTCATGGCACTTCCTTTACCCACATCACCATAACCACCAACAACAGCTACTTTACCTGCCATCATTACATCGGTAGCACGACGGATCGCATCTACCAGACTTTCCTGGCAACCGTATTTGTTATCGAATTTCGATTTAGTTACAGAGTCGTTTACGTTGATCGCAGGCATTGGTAATGTACCTTTTGCTACACGCTCGTATAAACGGTGTACACCGGTAGTTGTTTCTTCGCTGATACCTTTAATACCGGCAATCAGTTCAGTATAGTTATCCAATACCATGTTGGTTAAATCGCCACCATCATCCAGGATCATGTTCAGCGGACGCTCAGGTGAACCGAAGAACAAGGTTTGCTCAATACACCAGTCAGCTTCTTCCTGTGTTTGACCTTTCCATGCGTACACACCAATACCCGCAGCAGCGATCGCAGCAGCAGCATGATCTTGTGTAGAGAAGATATTGCAAGAGCTCCATTTTACTTCAGCACCCAATGCCACGAGTGTTTCAATCAACACGGCAGTCTGGATGGTCATATGCAAACAACCGGCGATGCGTGCATCTTTCAACGGCTGTTTTGGACCATATTCTTCACGGATGGCCATCAAACCAGGCATTTCTGCTTCAGCCAAACGGATTTCTTTACGACCCCATTCAGCCAGTGTAATATCTTTTACTTTGTATTTCAGATCGAAGTCGATCTTGTTTCTTGTGAGCGTTGACATATAGATTGTTTTAGATGGCAAAGGTAGTTTTTCAGGATAAAATAATACGAATGTGAATAAATTCAGAAAATCATTCTAATTTGGTGCCATCTTAAAGAATAAAATCCTGTTTAGAGATGGCAAAAGCGGTGAAAACAGAACAAACGACTAATGAAGCAGTTACACTCGATAAAACTGACCTCAGTATTCTCCGGCTGCTGCAGCAAAATGCACGGATGACGGTAAAGGAAATTGCTGATAAAGTGCACTTAAGTACCACACCCGTACACGAACGCATCAAATGGCTGGAGCGGAGTGGTGTCATCAAACAATATGCTGCCTTGATCGATCATGCAAAGGTGAAGAAAGGATTGATGGTGATCTGTTATGTATCGCTGAAAGAACACAGTCGAAACGCAGGCACGAAATTTATTAAGCATATTAATGAGTTGCCCGAAGTGATCGAGTGCTACAATATTTCCGGCGAGTTTGATTTTATGCTGAAAGTGGTGGCTGAAAACATGGATGATTATTATAACTTTCATGTAAACAAACTGAGCCAGAGCGAAAACATCGGTAATGTGCAGAGTGTGTTTGTGATGGGTGTGTTGAAGCAGACGCAGGTGATGGTGTAGAAGATGTACGAGGTACGAAGTAAGAAGTACGCCCCGTCTGACGGATTAGTTTGAGTGATTATTTTTCAATTATCAACTATAAATTAAACATCTATGTACAGCTACGATACAGTAACAGAAGCAATCAGCGATTTGAAAGCAAGAGGTTATACACTCGATTTTAATCTGCAGGTAAATGCACTGCAATGTTTCAATCCTGATCTCAATCTTGAACCGGAAGAATTTGAGATCAAGGAGATCTATCGTTTTGAAGGCGCTACCAATCCTTCCGATGAAGAGATCGTTTATGCCATTGAATCAAAAGATGGGCACAAGGGTGTGTTTGTGAATGGCTACGGCCCGTCGGCAGATGCGGTTGGTGCAGAAATGATGAAGAAGCTGGTGGATCATAGTAATGAGTGATGAGTAGTAAGTGGTGAGTGGTTAGTTGTGAGTGGGAAAACAGGTAGGAGACTTCTCTTAACAAAACATTGTTACGGGTATGTGTACTAATACAGCAACGGATAGATTATATTCAACCATAAAATAAGAAGATGAAAAATTACATTGGTGCTGCCATCATCGGCATTGCCATTATTGCCGGACTCTGGATTGTTGGGAATGCTTACAAATACAAATTCAAATCAACCGAAACCATTACAGTAACAGGATTGGCGGAAGTTGATTTCAGCAGCGATCTTATTGTATGGAGCGGATCTTTTAACCGTTACGGATTTGAATTGAAAACGGCGTATGCTACGTTGAAACAGGACGAAGCGGCGATCAAAGCCTATCTCAACGGTCGTGGAATACCCGATAGCAATATTGTGTTCTCTTCTGTTAACATCACTAAAAATTATCAACGCAGGTACGATGAAAAAGGCAACGAAATAAGTGTTGAGTTTTCGGGTTATACACTCACAGGAAATGTGCGTGTAGAATCACGAGACATTGTAAAAGTTGAAAAACTTTCACGTGAAATAACCGAACTGCTGGAAAAAGGAATTGAATTAAACTCCAATGCACCTGAGTATTACTATACCAAACTCAATGAACTGAAAATTGACCTGCTGGCAAAAGCCAGTGAAGATGCAAAAACAAGAGCCGAAACCATTGCAAAAAACAGCGGCGGTTCATTGGGCGGCATCAAAAAAGCAACGATGGGCGTGTTTCAGATCACCGGTAAAAATGCAAATGAAGATTACAGCTATGGTGGTGCATTCAACACAAGCAGCAAAGAAAAAACCGCTTCCATTACATTGAAAGTTGATTACTTGGCCGATTGATTTCTCAGTGTAAATAATTCTTCGGAGGTATCACGATGCTCTTTGATTGCTTTTCTGGATAGCCAGATCGCCACAATAAACGAAGCAACAGCTCCCAGAAATAAGAGTCCGTCGCCGATGTATTGATTGACTGTTGCATTCCCCTGGAGGAACAAAAAGAAATCGTAAGTGCCGTGAAAAAAAGCGGCCCAGAAAATACCGGTAAATAAATAGAACCTTCGTTGCTCCGGTTGAAACTTTGCTTTCCCTGCATAATAGCCCATGATAATGGCGAAGGTTGCATGTGCCGGTACACTTAAAAACATACGAAGAATCGCTGTGCCCATTCCATGTTGCATAACATAACCAATGTTTTCAACGGTCGCAAATCCCATCCCCACCATTACGCTGTACACTATGCCATCAAACGGTTCATCAAAACTCTTTTTAGGAAACGCATAGGAACGAAGCATAATGTACTTACTCCATTCTTCACTCAGTCCCACGATCAAGTATGCAAACACGGCCGTGTACAAAATACCTTCGCCCATGAACCGTTCAACCGGTTTTGTCGTTAATAGTTGAATGATGATGGCCGGAATTACGCTCAGGCAGCCAAGAAAAAAACAAATCAACAGGTTGAGATGTGGCTCACGGTTAAACCGGTCTTTCAGAAAAATATACAGGCTGATGGCAATACCGGGAGCAATGGAAAGGGCGAGTAGCAGCATAGCAAAAGAATTGATTAAAGATAATGGCTGAATGTGATTTTATTTAGTGACTTCATTTATTTTTAAGTATGAATCGTACACGATCCTGTTTAACGCTTGTCCTCTTGTTTTTTGTTGCGATAGCTGATGCGCAAATCTTCGGCGGCAATCCTCCTTCATTGAAATTTTATGAGTTGAACACTGATACGGTCCGTATCATTTTTCCAAAACCATTGGAAAAACAGGCAAGGGAAGCAGCCTGGTTATCGCATCACTTGGTAAAAGGTTCAACGGCCACACTTGGTAACAAGCTGCGGAAGTTTAATGTGGTATTGCAAAATCAAACCACGGCATCCAACGCATATGTGGGTGCAGCGCCCTGGCGTAGTGAATTTTATATGATGCCTGATCTGTCGAACCTCGGCAGTGGTGCAGTTCCCTGGCACCAGTATCTTTCCTTACATGAGTTCCGGCATACCGAACAGTTCTCCAACTTCAATCGAACCATTCCAAAAATTGCCGGTTTCTTTTTTGGTCAGGAGGGACAGGCTGTAGCAATGAATCTTGCTGTTCCCGATTGGTATTGGGAAGGTGATGCGGTGTGGCAGGAAACTGTGAACAGCGAACAGGGAAGGGGTCGGATACCGTTATTCTTTAATGCGTATCGATCGCTTTGGTTAGATGGGAAAAACTATTCGTATCAAAAATTACGAAACGGTTCATTACGTCATTATGTGCCGAATCATTATGATCTCGGTTATTTGCTCGTAAGTTATGGACGTGAAAAATATGGAAATGATCTCTGGACAAAAGTGAACAATGATGCATTGGATTTTAAAGGATTGTTTTATCCTTATCAAAAAGCAGTGAAGCGTTACACCGGTGTAACCTACAAGCAGTTTGTAAAAGATGCATTCAATTGGTACAAGGATGAAATGAAAACGACGGATGCAAAGCCGTACCAAACATTGCAGCCCATTACCAAACCATCAAAAAACAACGTGGTAAGTTATCAATATCCGTTTGTGGAAGAGGACGGAACCGTCATTGCATTAAAAACAGGCTATCGTCAAATCCCGGTATGGGTGCGGATCGACAGCAGCGGCACTGAAAAAAAGCTGAGGGTAAAAGATATTGCTGATGACAGCTATTACACGTATAAAAAAGGACAGGTGGTATACACTGCTTTTGCAACCGATCCACGTTGGGGATGGAAGACTTATTCCGAGTTGAAAATATGGAACCCTGCGATTGGGAAGGTGAAAAAGATCACAACCAAAACAAGGTTGTTCATGCCCGATCTTTCACCCGATTCAGAAAAAGTAATTGCAGTACATGCAGGAACTGATCAGCAAACAAATCTTCAACTCATTGGCTTGTACGATTCAACCAGTATTGCATTACCCAACCCCAATCAATACACGTTTACCTATCCACGCTTTACGGCCGATGGGTCATCCATCATCAGTGCGGTACGAAATGGAAAAGGGGAGATGGCATTGATACAAACAACACTTGCATCCAACACCGAAGAAGTATTGATTCCTTTCAGCAATGCATTGCTGGCTTATGTTCAGGTGGCAGGCGATACGGTTTTGTTTACATCATCTCAAAACGGAACCGATGTATTGTATCTCTACGATACAAAACAAAAAATATTATTCAAAGCAGCCCAGTTGCCCAATGGAAATTACCAGGCCAGCTTTGATGCAGCAACGCAAACCATCATCTGGCATACATTTACCACCGATGGCAATATGCTGCTCAGGCAAAAGCTGAGTGACCAGCCGTTGCAAAAAGAAACAGCCATTGCACCGTTGGCCGATCTGTATTTGTCGCCGAAAACATATGCAGCTCCGGATCTGTTGAAAAATATACAACCACTAACGGGCGAGATCAAACGCTATCGTCCCGGATTGAACCTGTTCAATATTCACAGCTGGAGGCCGTATGCTGCTGAACCTGATTACGGACTTACGTTTTACAGTGAAAATATTCTCAACACGATGGTGGGGGAATACAGTTACAACTACAACCGTAACGAAGGATATCACCAGGCAGCTGCAGCGTTGGTTTATGGCGGGTTGTATCCGCAATTATTTGTCGGTGCATCGCAAACATGGAACAGGAATTTTCAGCTCAACCAGGATACAACCATCACCTGGAATCAAACCAACCTCAACGCAGGCTTCAGCATCCCGCTCAACTTTACAAGTGGAATGGCGTTTAAAAATCTAACGATTTCATCATCTTACAATACAGAGCAACTCAACTTTACCGGAATCGCAAAAAATATTTATCGTGACCAGCCGTTCAACTATATCAGCAGTTCTCTCAATTGGTCCATTCAAAGTCAGCAGGCAAGGCAACAGATTTTTCCCAAATGGGCGCAAACACTTTCGGTACGTTACCGGCGAACAACTGATGGCGTAAAAGGCAATCAGTTCCAGATCAACGGCGGACTGTATGCACCGGGTTTCTTCCGCAATCACAGCATTGTGTTTTTTGCATCTGCGTTTTCACGGGATACGTTACGAGGATCAGTGTTCAGTAATAATTTTCCATTTGCAAGAGGTTACAATGAATTCAACAATCCACGCATGTGGCGCTTCAGCACCAACTATCATTTCCCCATTGCTTATCCTGAGTTTGGAATTGCACAACTCGTTTATTTTTTACGTGTGCGGGCAAATTTGTTTTACGATTACACGGCCATCAAAAGTTTACGCACAGACAATGTATTTCCATTTGAATCGGTGGGAACCGAATTGTTTTTTGATACACGACTCTGGAATACACAGCCATTTACATTAGGTGTTCGTTACAGCAGATTATTGAGTGTGGATGATCTGGGTTTGAACCTGAACCCCAACCAGTTTGAAATTATTTTACCATTAGATTTGTTTTAGGCTATTAATTCAGCTAACAATTGTTTGCTGTAAATCATGCAATCGTTTTCCGTATGGTTATATACTGGGAATGAATATATTTGTGCTCTTAATTAAAAAATTTAAAAAGTATGGCTAAGAAGGCTGCTTCCATCGACCTGATTGATAGTTTTGAGCGAATTCCTACCCGCATATTTGAAAATGCA
>CAYMSG010000086.1:0-10688 GCA_964392955.1 uncultured Chitinophagaceae bacterium
AAGTTGTTTTCTTCTACTTTCTTTTGTGCACGTTCAATGGATTTGGTGATCATGCTGTGCTGAATTACCTCTCCTTCTTTGTAACCCAGTTTATCCATCATACCGGCAATACGATCACTACCAAACATGCGCATCAGATCATCTTCCAGTGAAACGTAGAACTGTGAAGAACCAGGATCGCCCTGGCGACCGGCACGACCACGCAACTGACGATCAACCCGACGACTGTCGTGACGTTCTGTACCAAGAATAGCCAAACCGCCTGATTCTTTTACTCCGGCTCCCAGTTTAATATCCGTACCGCGACCCGCCATGTTGGTAGCAATGGTAACAGCACCCGGCAAACCGGCTTCCGCAACTACTTGCGCTTCTTTGGCATGTTGTTTTGCGTTCAAAACGTTGTGCGGAATTTTTTTCACCTGCAGCATCTTACTCAACAACTCACTCACCTCTACCGATGTTGTACCAACCAGTACCGGACGACCGGCTGCACGCATTACTTCGATTTCTTCAATAACAGCTTTGTATTTTTCACGCTTGGTCTTGTAAACAAGGTCCTGTTTATCATCACGGATCATGTTCAGGTTGGTTGGAATTTTTACTACATCGAGTTTGTAAATATCCCAAAACTCACCTGCTTCTGTTTCGGCAGTACCCGTCATACCACAAAGTTTGTGATACATACGGAAGTAATTCTGCAGGGTGATGGTAGCGTATGTTTGTGTAGCTGCTTCTATGTGTACGTTCTCTTTTGCTTCAATGGCCTGGTGTAAACCATCGCTGTAACGACGGCCATCGAGGATACGACCCGTTTGTTCATCTACAATTTTCACCTGACCATCCAGCACCACATACTCCACATCTTTTTCAAACAATGAATATGCTTTCAGCATTTGCAGAACGGTATGGATACGATCCGCTTTGGCTGAGTATTCAGTTAAGAAACCTTCTTTCTTTTGTAATTTTTCTTCGGCAGGTGCATCACTTTTATCGATTGCTGCCAATGCTGTACTGATATCGGGCAACACGAAGAAGTTGGGATCTTCATTTTCTTTGGTGAGCATGCTCAATCCCTTATCAGTTAAATCAACGGAGTTGCTTTTTTCATCAATATGAAACAGCAAACCTTCATCCACCTTCGGCATTTCTTTTTGCTGATCGGCGAGATAATAGTTTTCTGCTTTCTGCAATTTCACTTTAATACCGGGCTCACTCAAATATTTGATCAACGGACCATACTTCGGTAATCCTCTCCAGGCACGCATCAATGCAAGCCCGCCACTCTTTGGATCATCATCACCATCTGCAATTAATTTCTTTGCTTCGTTTAAGTATTGTTGTGCCAGTCGCTTTTGTGCTTCCACTAATTTTTCAATACGTGGCTTCATGTTCTGGAACTGCTGCTCGTTGCTGCCTGTTCCCACCGGACCTGCAATGATCAATGGCGTACGTGCTTCATCAATTAAGATACTATCCACCTCATCCACCATAGCAAAGTGCAGTTTGCGTTGCACTTTTTCAGTAGTACTCACCACCATGTTATCACGCAGGTAGTCGAAACCAAATTCGTTGTTGGTTCCATAAACGATATCTGCTAAATAAGCTTTGCGGCGGTCTTCACTGTTGGGTTGATGTTTATCGATACAGTCAACCGTTAATCCTAAAAATTCAAACAGGGTTCCGTTCCACTCGCTATCACGTCGGGCCAGGTAATCGTTCACCGTTACCAGATGCACACCTTCGCCGGGCAATGCATTCAAGTACGCAGGTAAAGTTGATACGAGCGTTTTACCTTCACCAGTAGCCATCTCCGCAATTTTTCCCTGGTGCAATACACTACCACCAATCAACTGTACATCATAATGCACCATGTTCCATGTTACTTCTGATCCACCGGCCAACCAAGATTTTTTGTAAAACACCTGGTCGCCTTCAATGCGCATATGTGGCCGCTTCACAACCAGATCTCTGTCTAATTGCGTTGCGGTTGCCTGTAGTTCCTGGTTATTGGTAAAGCGTCGTGCAGCTTCTTTCACAACAGCAAATGCTTCGGGTTGAATTTGCTCCAGCACTTCTTCGATCTTACGGTCACGCTCTTTTTTCAGCTTATCAATTTCCTGGTAGGTAACATCTTTTTCCTGGATCTGATCTTCACCAAATGCATCGGCCTGTGCAGTAAGTACTGCAATTTCTTTGTCAATAACAGCCAGGTATTCTTTGATACGTGCCCGAAACTCCTGTGTTTTATTCCGGAGTTCATCATTTGAAAGACTTTGATATTGCTGAAAGTATTGATTGATTTTTTCAACGATGGGAGTAAGTTTCTGTACGTCTTTTTCGCTTTTACTTCCTCCAAACAGTTTCGATAAGAATCCTAACATATTTTTAGATTAATAAGTCAATTATTTTGATTGATGCATCTACGTGTCAAATACAATGCAAGTTTTTATTCAAGCCAATTTGACAGCTTTACGTTTTTTCAACAAGGCCGACAAAGGTAATGCTTTCAATGCTGTATGCTATGAGAGTGTGTGGTGAATTTTGGTATGATAGGGAACCCTGCTACACCGCAACCGATTCAACGTGTCGATAATACACGAAACTTGCAGGCAGCCTGCTGTTAACCAAATCACAAGAAAAGCTTTTAATGAAGATATACCCTTGAACACGGACATGTCTCTTCCGCTGAACCGATACTTTTACCTTTTATACAGATTTTGTGGAGGAGAGCAATCTTTTTACAGCTTTGCCGTCTGAAGAATTAACATTTCGAAATTTAATTAATTAACGAAAAAATTCGTATTTCGCATTTCAAACAAGTATATGAAGCATTTACTACTCATTGTCCTTATCATCACTGCAACCTTACCTGCCCTGGCGCAAACAACCGGCCTTTCTGGAAAAGTAACCGATTCAACCGGTGCCAAGGGGCTCGACAAAGCCACTGTTAAACTGGTAGAAAAGGCCACCCCTGCTGATACCTTACGTACCAGTACCAATGCAAAAGGAGAGTTTAGCTTTGCAAAAATCCCAGGCTCTGCTTATTCAATCGTGATCAGTTACAGTGGTTACAAACCCATGGTGAAAGAGTTTTTTAAACCATCGGAAGGTGTATCCAGTATTGATCTCGGGGAATTGGTCTTGGTCAATTCTTACCTTGATCTGCAGGAAATCGTGATCGAAGCTCCGGCTGTTACCATGAAGGAAGATACCGTGGAGTTTCGTGCAAGTGCCTTTCAAACAAAACCAAACGCTTCAACCGAAGAACTGCTGAAAAAATTACCGGGTGTGCAGGTAGACCGGGACGGAAATGTTACCGCCCAAGGTAAATCTGTAACACGCATAAAGGTCAACGGAAAAGATTTCTTTACAGGTGACCCCAAAACAGCTACCAAAGAAATTCCGGCCGATATGATCGATAAAGTACAGGTGATCGATGATTATGGTGACCAATCAAGCGTTTCGGGTATTCGTGACGGGGAGCCGGAAAAAGTAATCAACCTGCAACTGAAAAAAGATAAGAACAAAGGTGTATTTGGCAGGGCGCAGGCTGGCTACGGTACTGATAACCGGTACATGGGTGCTCTTACAGTAAACCGTTTCAACAACAGCAAACAGCTTTCGCTTATCGCCAACAGTAACAACATCAATACCTCTACGTTCCAGCAGGATGGAAACAGTGGGGGCGGCGGAATGAATTTTGGCGGTGGTGGCCGCGGTGGAATGAGTTTTGGTGGGGGCAATAATAATAACAACGGCAACCAAAACGGTATTACCAAGCTTAACTCTATTGGTTTGAACTACCGGAACGATTTTGGAAAACGCAACTCATTTTACGGAAGCTATACCTACACACATCGTTCTACAACTATTGAACAGTTTACAGCCCAACAGAATATCGGACGGGCAGGTTCGGGTTCACTGTTTACCAACACCGATCGTAATTCATTGAACAAAAGTGGCAGCCACCGTGCATTTGCCAACCTTGAACTCTGGGTCGATTCATTTAATTACATCAAGTTTAGTCCAAGCTTTACGTTGAGCGAAAGCAACAACTTTACATCCAGCCTCTTCGATATCTCGAATGATGCCGGTTTACTGCAGAATGGTGATAACAATAACAGATCGATCAGCGACCGTCCGAACTTCAGAAGTAATTTATTGTACAACCACCGTTTCAAAAAGCGTGGCCGTAACTTTTCGTTCAACAGTGATCTTAGTTTTTCATCAAGCCTCAGCGATCAGTTCACCAATAACGAATCGGTTTTTTATCTTGTAAGCGGAACAAAAGATTCTACCCTCAACCAGAATATTCTGCAGGATAACAGAACACGCAACGTAAACATTCGTGCTACGTACACCGAGCCGCTTTCTGCTGAGCGTTTCCTTGATCTGAGCTATAATTTCAACAAGAATTTTGGCAGCAACGATCGCCGGAATTTTATACAGTTACCCAACAACGGCGAGTATACTTTTATTGATTCACTTAGCAATGCGTATGAAAACAATTTTGATTTCAACCGTTTCGGTGCAAGCATACGTACAGTAAAGAAAAAATACAATTACACATTGGGTGTAATTTTCCAACCGGTAGTATTGAATGGTTACAGTATTTCAAAAGACAGTGCTTATAAACCCATCCGGAATTCCAACTGGTTTCCTGTAGCAAGGTTCACGTACAATTTTGCACGTACCAAAACACTCAACTTTAACTACAATGGGAATGCACGTCAACCCGATTTTGAGCAACTGCAACCTGTAATTGACCAGAGTAATCCACAGTATTTAACAGAAGGTAATCCATTGTTAAGACCTTCTACCAGTCATAACTTTAATACCAACTTCAACAACTTTAACTTCGGCACCGGCCGTATTTTCCTGATCAACTTGGGTTTCAACTTTGTTGACAACCAGATCGTAAATAATGTGATCCGGTTTAAGGATACCAACGATAAACTTACCGGTGTACAGTTAACCCGTCCTGAAAACGTTGATGGTTATTATAATACCAATTTGTTTGTAACCTATGCTCGTCCGTTTAAAAACAGGAAATATGTGATCAGTACCAACAGCTTGGTGAATTATAATAACAATATCAGTCTTGTTGACAGTGAGCGTACAATTGGCCGTAACTGGTTGTACAGCCAGGGTGCCAATTTCGAATTCAATATTCCCTGGTTGGAATTAGTGACCGGCGTTCGTTACAATCTGAACTATGCTGATTTCAGAGATGCCGGCCAGGCTATTACCCGCCAAAGTACCTGGACGCTGAGCAGTGATGCACGGTTTGATCTGGGGAAAGGATTTATTTTCCGCTGGGATTTTGATTACCTGTTAAACCAGGGATTGGCAGCAGGTGTGCAGCAGAACGTAGCATTGCTCAATGCCTCACTGGAAAAAGAAGTGTTTAAAAACAAAAATGGCATTTTCCGCCTGGCGGGTTTTGACATCCTGAAACAAAATACCAGCGTAAGCCGTAACATCAGTACCAATTTTATTACCGATACCAGAACCAACCGGCTTACCCAGTATTTCATGCTCAGCTTTACCTATCGTTTGAACAAATTCAAAGGAACGCAGCAACCGCAGCAGGAAAACAATATGCGCCGGATGGGTGGACGAAGCATTATGATCAATGAGAATTAATTTTTTCGCATATCCTCAAAAAAAGCAGTCACATTACCGTGACTGCTTTTTTAATGCCTTTTGTAAAAGAACTTAAAATAAACGTAAAAGGTCGCTGATATCAAGAGCACAGTTACAACCTGGGTAAGTAAGGTTGAGAGCATCCCTTTTAAAAATGAAACGGCTTTTTTCCCACTGTAAAATTGTGCGCAGGCCCAGCCGTAATAACAACTCCAGCAAAAAAGGTAAACAGCAAGAAAGGGATAAAATGGCGGATGAAACATTAACCAGATTGGAGCAATGAGCATACTGAAAAAAATAGAACGTTGCCCCGATGTGAATGCTGCAAGCACAAGATTTTCGGAATAGTTTGTTTCAGAACGCCGGAATAACAACCGGTTAAACAGTGCCAGCAACGGTATATTGAAAAAAATCAACAGGTTCACATGTTTATCAAGAAACTTGGAAATGGGGTTTGCAGGCATTGCTGAGCCTCCGGAAAAACTGGCAAATCCCGAGACGATCAGGATCACTGAGGCAAAGCCAACAACCACAAACGCAAACGTAAAAGGATTGAAATATTTTTTTCGTTTCCCATCCACATACTTCCGGGCCACAGTTCCGGGGCGAATGACCAGTTGGGCAATGAGCGGAAAAATTCCTTTGTCGGCATGTGTAAACGCATGCACAAGGTCGTGCCAGATGTGGTGAAAATTCAGTCGATGCGTGTCAGCTTTTTGTCCGCATTGCGTACAAAAATTTGCACCGGGCTGCAGGGCTGTGCCGCAGTTTAAACAGTTGGTTGATTGCATAAGCAGAGTTGGCTGGGGTGAAAATAACAAAATCCTGCCATCTGCCCTGCTCCCTGGCGGAAATGCCCGGCTGGAAACAGCCAGGAATCACCTGATTTTCCTTTTCCACAAATTCCAACCGGGCTTGCAGTTGTAACCCTGTTTCCATTACCTTTGCGGCCTGAAAAAACAAGTTTAAGTTTCAGGTTTAAGGTTCGCAGGTTTCCTATACAACAGCCAACCATAAACGTTTCAACTTTTCAACGTTAAACGACAAAGAAATGCCCGGTCAATTAAAAGAGGTACGTAACAGGATCAAGAGTGTACAGAGTACGCAGCAGATCACCAAGGCAATGAAGATGGTAAGCGCCGCTAAACTCCGCAGAGCGCAGGATGCCATTATTCAAATGCGCCCTTATGCCCAGAAACTACAGGAAATGCTGAGCAATATCGTGAGCAACAGCGATGGTAGTGTGAATATGAAACTGGCGGCCGAACGTCCGGTAAACAAAGTATTGATCATCCTGGTTACCAGCGACCGTGGTTTGTGCGGTGGTTACAATGCCAACCTCGTAAAGCTTGCCAAGCAGGCCATCGCTGATAAATACAGTGAACAACAAAGCAAAGGCAATGTGGAAGTATGGGGCATCGGTAAAAAAGGAACCGAAGCAATGATGCGTGCCGGTTTTAAAACCAGCGAAACCTACAAAGATATTTTTCTTCAACTTTCGTTTGAGAATGTACAAAAAGCTGCCGCCGCTGCCATGGATGCGTTTGTAAAAGGCGAGTATGATGTGGTGGAACTGGTGTACAGCCAATTTAAAAACGCAGCTACACAGGAGTACAAACTGGAGCGTTTCCTCCCGATCCCGAAAGCGGTGAACAGCGGTGCTGCAAATGCTTCTGCAAAACTCAGCAAGAAAGCCGATTTTATTTTTGAACCGGGTAAAGAAGAACTCATTGCTGAGTTAATGCCAAAGATCCTCAACACACAATTATTCAAAGCGGTACTCGATGCCAATGCTTCAGAGCATGGTGCCCGTATGACGGCAATGGATAAAGCCAGCGACAATGCCAACGAACTGTTGCGTTCACTCCGCATCAGTTACAACCGTGCACGCCAGGCAGCCATTACTACCGAACTTACAGAGATCGTAAGTGGTGCAGCGGCATTAAATGGATAATTTCAAAATTGATAATTGATAATGGACAGCATTATCAATTATGCATTATCAATTATTAATTAATCAGATGGAATTAAGTGTCATCATCCCACATATTGAAGCGCTGATCTTTGCGGCCGAACGTCCACTCACTACTCTGGAGTTGTGCGACCTGGTGAACAATGCACTTGGTTTTATTGAAGACCGTGCCACACTCGACCAGACAGAAGCAGCCGTGGAAGCCATCAAAGAAAAATATGCTTCCGAATTTTACCCGTTTGAAGTAAGAGAAAGTGGCGGTGGCTTACAGTTTCTTACCAAAAAAGATTATCACAAAACCGTTGCGCAGATCAATGGTGATAAATTCCTGAAACGCTTAAGTACAGCAGCGCTGGAAACATTATCCATTATTGCCTATAAGCAACCCATCACCAAAGGTGAAATGGAAGCCATACGTGGTGTAAACTGCGATTATGCCGTTCAAAAATTACTGGAAAAGGAATTGATTGTAATCCTGGGACGTAATGAAAAGATGCCGGGCCATCCATTGGTATATGGCACGTCCCGTTCATTCATGGATTATTTTGGTATCAATTCACCCGAAGATCTTCCGAAGATCAAAGAAATCATTTCGACAGATATTATTGACCCAACAGGTGTACAAAGCGATACACTGCAGGTTGCCGGAGAGGAAGAACAGGAGCTTACAACAAATGAAGCACTGGTGGTAACGGAAGATGGAAGCTTGGTGGAACAACCACTTTCTGAAACGGAAACTGCACAAAACGACATGGATGAAACGCATGTTCACGAAGTAACCGAAGAAGAACACGTCGCAGACGATGATATTACAACAGAAGAAGAAGCGATTGAAGATGTAAGTAATGACGAAGAAATCATCGAAACCGAAGAAGAAGGTGAGGAAACATCCAATGAAACAGATGCAGAAGAAGAGCAGAACGGCGAAGAAGAAAAAAATGACTGATGATAGAATGAATCCCCGCAATTGCGGGGATTTTTATTTGCCATTTCCGCAGCAGACAGATCGCTCATGCCGCATTTGCATCCCGACCGTTTTTTCAACTAAATTCGCAGCTTAGCAACATCGACACATGAACCTTACTATTCCTACCGAACAATTGATCGGCATCGCACAACAATACGGCACCCCGGTCTATGTTTACCATGCTGAAAAAATAAAGCAACAATACGAGACATTGGTGCATGCGTTTTCAATGTTGGATACACGTATTTTTTATGCATCCAAAGCATTGACCAATATCCATATCGTTCGATACATCAACAGCCTCGGTTGCAATATCGATTGCAGCAGCATCAACGAAGTAAAACTGGCGCTGCATGCTGGTGTAGCTCCTGAAAATGTGTTGTACACCAGCAACGGTATTTCCTTTGCTGAAATTGAAGAAGCTGTGGAAGCAGGTGTGCATGTAAACATCGACAGCTTATCGAACCTTGAAAAGTTTGGGAAAAAATACGGACATAGTTATCCGGTTGGCGTTCGTCTCCGTCCCAATATTATGGCGGGCGGTAATCTGAAAATTTCAACCGGTCATAACAAAAGCAAGTTTGGAATTCCTGTTGAACAGATCGGCGAACTGGAAGCCATCGTAAAAGCAAACAATATTTTCATCCGCACTTTACATATTCATACGGGCAGCGAAATAAAAGATGCGGATGTGTTTGTAAAAGGAATTGAAGTGTTGTTTGATCTCATACCGCATTTTCCTGAACTCGAAGTGATCGACCTGGGCGGTGGTTTTAAAGTGCCCTACATGCCCGGAGAAAAAACAGCCGATGTTGCATTGATCGGTCAAAAATTAAAACAGGCATTTGATGCACATCCACTGGCCAACAACCGAAAACTGCAGGTCTGGTTTGAACCGGGTAAATTTTTAGTAAGTGAATGTGGTTATTTACTGGCTGAAGTAAATGTGCTGAAGCAAAACGGCGATACCACCATTGCCGGTGTAAATACCGGGCTCAATCATTTGATACGACCGATGATGTATGATGCCTATCACCACATCACTAATTTATCAAACCCGGCTGGCGAAGAAAAAAAATACATGATCGCCGGTTACATCTGCGAAACAGATACGTTTGCCAGCGATCGCATGTTGCCTCAAATAAAAGAAGGTGATATTCTCTGCTTCCACAATGCGGGAGCTTATGGATATGAAATGAGCAGTAATTACAATTCACGCTACCGCCCGGCAGAAGTGTTGGTGAAAGATGGGGAAGCAATATTGATCCGTAAAAGAGAAAGCTTTGAAGATCTGTTGAAGAATATTACAGCATAAAAAATCGGGACTACTTAGTCCCGATTTTTTTAAATATAGATAACTGGAAAAATAAATAGCGTTCATTGTATCGATCACTTTCTAAACCTAACTCCCATTCTGATTGTGGATTTGTGTTGTAGATATACTCATAGTGATACAGCTTATTCGGCTTATTAAACTCATTGTACACTCCTGCACCAAATTCAATCGCTAAAGTTTTTGAAAGAGGGATTGCTGCCTGCAAGGAAAATACCCCCGCAAACCGAACTGATGGACGATTGGCGTTTATATCTATTATTTCTCGACTAATAGCAGTATCAGGATTTACAAATTCAAATTGGTAGTTTTCAAAACTGCTTGTTCGTTTTGCTAAGGTGAATCCTGTATTTACTCCCAGCTTTGCTGATAACCCAAACTTTTTGCTATCGACAATATCCCGAATAATTGCAACTGAAGGATGAACAGTATTAACCCGCAACAAAACAGAACGATGAAAATTAGAAAAATCTGTACGAACATTATTTTGTTGATAATTTAAACTTGCTTCAGCCTGCCATTTTTGAAATTTATATCGATATACTATTCCTGCATTATATACAACTGATGTTTTGTAGGTTACATTACCAAGTAAAGGATAACGGAGTTCTCTTGATTCTGTCAACCGCCCGTTGTAATCAGCAGACTTTGGTGTTATGCCAGATGAAAATGTTATTCCAGCATAATGTTGGGAAAAACCGCTGATTGAGAATAGCAATATCAAGACCGTTAAGGTTCTACGCATTTGTTCAAAAGGTTATTGAGAAATG
>CAYMSG010000087.1:0-10525 GCA_964392955.1 uncultured Chitinophagaceae bacterium
AAGTGGGGGTCAGTTTAAGCCGGTAACAGGGGGTCAATTTGCGTGGATTTTCCAACAACAGTAAGTATACGTCTTCCATTAAAATCAACAGAACGAAACACATGAAAACTACAATCGGGTTGGTGGATGATCACCAGTTGTTTTTAAAATCACTGCAACTGATGCTGAACAGTTTCCAGGTTTATGAAGTGGTGGTTGAAGCATTGCATGGTGAAGATCTCATTCAAAAACTGAAAGCCGGCACTACCATACCTGATGTGATGCTGGTTGATGTAAACATGCCCGTAATGGATGGTATTGCCACCTGCAAATGGTTGCATGAACATTATCCATCGATCAAATTAATTGCTTTGTCAATGAACGATACAGATTCGGCCATCATTGATATGATTAAGGCCGGTTGCTGTGCGTACCTGTTGAAAGATACACATCCCAATGAGTTGGAAAAAGCGTTGCAGGAGGTAGTTGCAAAAGGCTATTACAATGCCGATATCAGTAATATTAATTTCAGGCGGTTGCTGCTGAAGTCGGGCGAACAGCCTGCTGTTATTTTATCTGAAAAAGAAAGACAGTTTTTGCATTATGCCTGCAGTGAACTTACCTACAAACAGATTGCAGCCAACATGAATATGAGCGAACGTACAATTGATGGATACCGTGAATCGCTGTTTCAGAAATTTAATGTACAAAGCAGGGTGGGGCTTTGCCTGGAAGCATTGCGGAAGGGATATGCGAAATTGTGAAGAAGCTGGGAAGAAGCTGTGAGCTGCGAGCGGCGTAAATGTTGCAGGTTTACTTTTGAGTGGTTGCAGTGAAATTTTATAACCATGTTTGTATTTATTCGTGCTGATTCGTGTAATTCGTGGTGAAGAAAACTGGAAGAAGCGGCGAGCTGTGAGCTTCAGGCTGCGAGCAGCGAGTTGCTGGCAGCTGTTATTCCATATTCGATTCCTTCTTATCTTCATAGCTGTTATTATTTCATCAAACCAATTGTATGCGTTTTCTTTTATCTGTAGCCCTGTTTTTACAGGTTGTAACATCTTCTGCACAAACCTGGATTGCAAAGCAGAACATGTCCATGAGCGATTTCCAGTCATTGTTTAATGACCTTACTCCCAAAGGGTATAAACCTGTGGCGGTAAACTTTATTGCCGTAAATGGTGTACAGCAGTTCAATCCGGTATGGCATCTGCAGCCGGGTACCGTATGGGAGTCACGCAGCAATTTAACAGCCGCCCAATACCAGGGTTATTTTGATAAACTTACGCCGCAAGGGTACGTGCCTGTCGATGTATCGGTGTATAATGTAAATGGTAAGCTGGTGTTCTCTGCTATTTGGGAAAAACGACCCACTGCTGTATGGATTGCACGACATAATTTATCTGCCACACAGTACCAGGATTTGTATACGAAACTCATTCCCGATGGATATATGCCCATGCATGTATCGGCTTATACAGGCGAAAACGGTGAATTGCAGTTTGCAGCTGTTTGGGAAAAACGTCCAGGTGTTGCGTGGGAAGCACGACATAATTTAACCGCAGCTGAATTTCAAAGTTATTTTGACAGGTTAACACCGCAGGGTTATGTGCCGAAAGAATTGTTTGCGTATTATGATAGGGGTGTATTGAAATACGGTTGTATCTGGCAAAAGATTCCGGGCATCAAGTGGGAAGCAAGGTATGGACTTACCTATGTTGCGCTGCAGTCGAAATCACAAGAACTGGCTGCCAAAGGATATGAGCCTTATATGATCTCTGCTTATGTTGCTAACGGGCAAGTGTATTATATCGGTGCCTGGCAACTGATAACTGCAGGGAAATAATCATTTCAAAGAGTTGCAGCTTGTAGTTGATTCGTTTGCAATAACGTACAGTTTTTCTTTCTCATGATTCGCATACAATGTGCGTAACAATGTGTTGTTGTGATCAATTGTGATGATGCCATCAATCAAAACACTTTCTCTTTCCTGTTTAATTTTATGTAGCTTAGAGTAGTTGATTGGATGCAACAGATTTGATTTGCTGTGAAATTTGTACAAGGTTGCCGGTTGCTGCTTTTTATGCAGAAGAAAAGGTGTTTTACAGTAAGTGTTTTCTCTTGTTTTTTACAGGTAATAACAGCTATGGTTTTTTTGTGTTCGTAAAGTTATCTTGTTATTTCTTATTCCCAATGTACACGTTGTAATAAAGAACAATCATTCACAAACAGCGCCAACTTTTTATTTCATGAAACGTCAGTCAATACAGCTGAAATTGCCTGTTCTCATATTCGTTTTATTGGGAATAATGCTTGTCTCTTTTGGCTGGCTTTCATACAACGGAATTCGCAAAGCATCAGAAGATGCAGCGAAAGAACGTTTACTTTTACTTGCACAGCAACTTGCCGGTAACTATACTCAAATGGCTATACCCGTACTGCAGGCAACAAAAACAGCAGCAGCGGGCGAAGCGGTAAAATCATTTCTGCTTTCACAAGGAAAAGATTCAACAGCTGCTGTTGATCGTTTGTTTCAACGCCTGCAACCCGATACAACCTGGATATATGTACAATTGCTCGATGTAAATAAAACACAAATGGCTGCATCAGGTGATGGAGAAGTTTATGACTCCATGAACCTGTCAACTATTTTTTCCGGTTATCCCACAGCAGCTGATACCAATTTTGTAAGCAGGATGTATGTAAAAGATGAAGCGTTTTATTATGCGGTGTGTGCTCCTGTTGTACAGCAAGGCAAGCTGATCGGTTATTTGTTGCGTTGGCGGAAAATGTATAATTCCAAAGAAAATGTTGAACGTGTATTGAAATTATTGGGGAAAGATATTGCCTTGTATGTAGGCAATGCAGATGGCAGTATGTGGAGTGATTTGCGAACAACAGTTGAAGGGTTGCCTGCAACAAAGGGGGTTGATAATGCACTTGTAACGTATTCAAAAAATGAAAAAAATTACCTCGCAGCACAAGCGCTTGTGCAGAATACTGCATGGAAGGTGATGATCACACTTCCTGAAAAAAGGGTGCTTGAGCCGGCGAATGATTTTCTGAAGATAGCGATCAGCAGTGCCTTGTTGTTGATAATACTTGGTATTGTGTTAACATGGTTGCTCAGCCGGCAAATTACAAAACCGATACTGGAGCTTTCAGTTGCTGCACAACAAATTGCCAAAGGAGATTTTTCGCACAAAATTTCATTAAAGCGTGCCGATGAACTGGGCGTATTGTCTGATGCATTCAATACAATGGCCAGGGAAGTAAATGATACACAAAAAAACCTGGAAGCAAATGTAGCAAAACGTACGGCTCAACTCGAACGGGCCAACAAGGAGCTGGAAGCGTTTTCATATTCTGTATCACATGATCTGCGTGCACCGTTGCGGGCAGTTAGTGGATATGCCAGTATGTTGAAAGACGATCACTCAGCATCGTTAAATGATGATGGGAAACGTATTGTTGAAGCTATTTTGAATAACGCAAAAATGATGGGGCAATTGATTGATGATCTCATCAGTTTTTCACGGATCAACCGGAAGGAAAATGATCTGCGTGAAGTAAATATGCAACAGATCGTTGAGCAGGTAATTACAGATTTGCAAACACAGCGTACAGAAAAGAAATATCGGTTTGTATTACATGCATTGCCCGCTTGTACTACCGACCCCCCAGTTGATCAAACAGGTGTGGATCAATCTCATCGATAATGCCATGAAATATTCATCTACACAGAGCAATCCGGTTATTGAAATTGGTGCAACGCAAAAAGATGGCCATGTTGAGTATTATGTGAAAGATAATGGTGTAGGTTTTGATATGAAGTACAGTGATAAATTGTTTGGTGTGTTCCAGCGTCTTCACCGGCAAGATGAATTTGAGGGCACCGGAATAGGCCTTGCACTGGTAAAGCGCATTGTTGAACGGCAAAACGGAACCGTAAGGGCCGAAGGAAATATAGGTAAGGGTGCTGTTTTTGCATTCAGTTTTACCTGATTGCTAATCTTTAAATTAAACGTATGTTACAGGAAGTGGAAATATTACTGGTTGAAGATAATGCGGCTGATGCTGAGTTAACCATTCGGGCATTGAACAAGGTAAAAGTTGCAAACAATATTCTTCATTTGAAAGATGGTGCCGAGGCACTTGAATATTTATTTGGGAATGGTGCGTATGTCGACCGAGATATTACAAAACAACCCAAAGTGATTTTGCTGGATATTAAAATGCCAAAGGTAGATGGTATCGAAGTGCTGCGCCAGTTGAAAACAAACAAACAAACCAAACTCATTCCGGTTGTAATTATGACATCATCCAGCGAGGAGCAGGATATTATTTCCAGCTACCAGCTGGGTGTAAACAGTTATGTGGTAAAGCCGGTAGGGTTTGAAGATTTTGCAAAAGCCGTGAGTGAATTGGGGCTTTACTGGATGTTGTTGAATAAGCCGGTCAGCAATTTGTAAACACATTTATGAAAAAGGTTTTACACATTGTACACATTGAAGATCTGGATTCGGATGCCGAACTGGTTGCCTATGTGCTGAAGAAGGGGGGTATTAATTGTGTAATACACCGGGCGGTGAACAAAACACAGCTGAAGGAACTGTTGCGGTTAAGTCGTCCCGATCTCATTCTGAGCGATCATTCATTGCCATCGTTTAACTCTCAGGAAGCCTTAGCTATTTCACAGGCGTTTGATGCGTCTGTTCCGTTTATACTTATTACATCCACTGTTTCGGAAGATTACGCCGTGCAAATCATGAAACAAGGCGCCAGCGATTATATTCTGAAAGACCGGATGCAGCGCTTACCCAGTGCCGTTATTGCTGCTGTTGAAAAAAGTGAAGCAGAGAAAGCGCTGGCCCGTCAACGGCTGTTACAGGAAAAACTGATTGTTCGTACCAGTATCCGGGCACAGGAAAAAGTACGCAATGAAATTGGAATTGAATTGCACGACAATATTAACCAGATACTGGCGGCATCCAAGCTGTTTCTTGATAAAGCACTGCGTCAAAAAGAGAAAGATGATGAATTGCTGTTGCGCAGCAAGGATCATTTGGTAAAAGCGATTGATGAAATCAGGCGTCTGTCGCATCAGATCGTTACACCTTCTTTAGAGAGTATCAGTTTATGTCAGATCATCCGTGATCTGATTGATGATGTACAGCAGGTTTCATCCTTGCAGGTAAGTTTTAGTACCGATGATTTTGATGAAGAACAGGCCGGACGGGAATTCAAACTCACTGTTTACCGGATTGTACAGGAGCAGCTCACGAATATCCTGAAGCACAGCGAAGCATCCAATGCATTCATTAAAATTTATCCTGAAGAAAAAACCATTGTGCTTATGATCAGCGATGATGGTAAAGGAGCCAACCGGGAAGAAAAAGGAAATGGTATCGGTCTCAATAATATTAAAAGCCGGGTAGATTATTTTGATGGCGAACTGGTGCTGCAAACATCACCCGGAAAGGGGTTTTCCTTAAAAGTAACAATTCCGGTTACAGCCATGCTGCAAGAAGCCACAGGAACTAACTAAAGAGGAAATACATTGAAAACTTTCTACGTTTTGTAGCAACTTCTGTCATCGCCTTGTAGTAGTATTATCAAACTTTTTTACTGGGTAAGAGTATTTTACTAATCCCCTCAGCACTATTCCTTACTTGTACAAATCATACTGGCTGAAAATACTTTTGAGATGCTGTTTTCATTAATTTTGAGGTTGACTTTTTATTATCCAATATCCTGAATCCTCACATCCATGAAAAGTGCCTCATCAATTGATGAAAATGATAAGCACAACGTTTTAACCGGGTTTAACCGGTTTGTATATGTTGCACTGCTGGCCATTGGTATCAACATTATAGATACATTTCAATCGGGCTATGGCGAATTCTATGACGTCTATGTCTTAAGCATTACGGCTGCAGCACTCCTTGTTTCACTGTTGCTGCACCAAAGAAGCCATACGTTGGCTGCCAAGATTGTATCGGGACTTGCGTTTAATATTGCGTTTTTGCTCATTAACCTTGAAATGGGCGTGCGTAGTGCCACCTATCTTTATTATTTCCCGCTTATTCTTGCTTATATCTATATGTTTCGTACCGAAGGGAAAAGGCGATATGTCGTGCTGTTTTCAATTGTTACCATTTTGTTTTTGATATGCTCACTCATTTTTGCGGATAATAATTTTCAATTCCCGGTCGAACGACTGGTTGAAGCAAAGCGTACATTCTATCTCTCCTTTTTCATTTCATTTTCTTTAACGGTTTATTATTTCATTCTTATTTACAATTACCAGGAAAAACTGTACAACCGTATCCTTTCATTGGAAACAGACAATCGAAAGCAGGAGTTACGTTCTGTAATTGAAAAACAGGAAACTGCCAACCAGCATATTGTGTATGAGTTGCGTGATAGTGTAAACCAAACTCTGGCTGCTGCAAAAATGTATATGCATGAGGCAATTAAAACCAATGGCAATAAGGAATTGCTTGCAAAAAGTTATTCGCTCACCAACCAGGCGATCAATGAAGTAACGATGTTGTGTATTAAGCTGCATCCGGCTGTCATTGCTGATATTGGTTTGATCGATGGTACACGTGAATACATTGTGGAATTAAAAAAAGTAAATAACCTGTATGTGCAGTTTGATTACAATGATCTTGCAGTGGAAGAAATCAGTCAAAATGATAAGTTTTCGATCTTCCGCATCATGCAGGATTATTTAACGATTGTGCAAACAGGTTCTTCTGCCACAAAGGTGTTGCTGCAGCTCCACTACGAACCCATGAAAGTGCGGCTTTCGCTCAGCCAAAATGACTTGCGATTTAATTTTATCAAAGCTATTCAACAGTGTGCACAAAGCAGTATCAACAACAGGATCACATATTTTAATGGGATCATTCATCAAAAGGTTGATGGTAATTTTGAAACATCCGTTATTGAACTTTCACTTGCGTAAACAAAGCTGTACTGTTACAATCTCCTGATCCAGATATTTCTGAATTGCGTTTTACAACTATGATCCTGTAGCGAAATCACATCTTCGCCATGTGCTGTTGTATATCGGTGCAGGCCAATGTAGTTGGTAAGTCCGTTGATGGTAGCATTGTTTTGTATCAGTACGCCATTGTGCAAAACAGTAATACGTGCGGGTGCATCTAATTCACCGGAGGCTTTAAAACGGGGAGCGGTGTAAATAATATCATAGGTATTCCACTCGTCCGGTTTGCGCATGGCATTTACAAGTGGCGGATGATCTTTGTAAATACTTCCTGCCTGTCCGTTGGCGTAGGTTCTGTTGTTGTACGAATCAAGCACCTGTAACTCGTACCGGTTCTGAAAAAAGATTCCGCTGTTGCCACGGTCTTGCCCGCCATATTCAATACTGTCGGGCGCACTCCATTCAATATGCAACTGACAATCGCCGAATGTAAGTTTGGTTTCAATACCACCGCTGCCGGGCACTACTTCCATATACTCATTGTTCACAATTTTCCAGGCAGCAGGTTTGGTTTTGTTCCGCTGGCTCACCCATTGATCCAGATTCTTTCCATCAAATAAAACAATCGCATCTGATGGTGCATTACTGTCTTTTTTTCCGGGTGTAATAATTTTTACTTCTGGATTCCAGATCTCTGTCATCTCCGGTTTCATGGGCATTGGTGATACTTCGGGTGGCGTGTTTACAAACTTTTTCTGTGCCAGCGAGGAAGTGGCAATAGCCATGAAAAAAATCGTAAGGCAAGCAAGAAGCGTGATCGGTTTCATTTGTAAGAATTATGTGATGAATGAATATCTGTTGCTGATCGTTGGAACTAATGTATTAAAAACCGCTTGAATTTCGATTCATTGTAATTGTTATTTTCCGGCGAGTGAATAAAGTTGTTGATTGTAAGTTGTGAGTTGATCGTGTTGTAGAAATCAGTCAGGGATCTGTTTTTTGTTCGTGTTAATTTGTGTCATTCGTACTGTGTTTTGCTACATGGTTGCACAGTCACCTTGCAGGTGAGCAAGCAACAGCAAATCCTCTTAACTTCTGACGGGGGCTTTCCTTATCTGTGTCCATCTGTGTTCATTTGTGGCCGCTATCCCAGCGCCACATCCAGAATCATCATCACCAAAAATCCACCGATAAAGGCAAGTGTTGAACGGTCGGTGTATTTATCACGTTGTGTTTCGGGAATCACTTCTTCCACTACCACAAAGATCATAGCGCCTGCCGCAAAAGCCAACGCAAATGGCAATACAGGCTGCATGTAAATAACAGCCAATGCACCCACTACACCTGCCACCGGTTCCACAATGGCCGATAATTGTCCGTACCAAAAACTGCGGAACCTTGTTACACCTTGCCGGCGCAATGGCATGGATACAGCCAGTCCTTCGGGGAAATTTTGTAAGCCGATACCAATGGCGAGCGCAATGGCACCTGTGATCGAAGTATCTTCCATTCCTAACGCTGCTGCACCAAACAACACACCTACTGCTAACCCTTCGGGAATATTGTGCAGTGTAATCGCAAGAATGAGCAGGGTGGTGCGGTGCAGTTTTGTTTTAATCCCTTCGGTTTCCGATAAACCAAAATTGAGATGCAGATGTGGCGTTACTTTGTCGAGAAAAAAGATAAACAAGGCACCAAACAGAAAACCCACCGCAGCCGGCATCCAGCTATAACCCGGGTATAATTTTTCTGATATTTCAATCGCAGGATTCAATAAACTCCAGAAGCTGGCTGCCACCATTACGCCACCTGTAAAACCAAGCATGGGATCCAATACTCCCCGGTCGAGTGTTTTGAAAAAGAACACCAGTGAAGCTCCGGCTGCTGTTACAAGCCAGGTAAAGGTAGTTGCAATAAGGGCAGCCCAAACGGGGTGTATTTCTGTAAAAAACTGTACGATTGAGTCCATGATCAAAGCGGTTTTACGAATATGTTTTTGGCTAATTGTTCGCTGAGTGTAATAATGGCTTGGTTACGGATCTTGATCTCCACCGATCCATCAAACGCATGACGTTGTTTGATTTCCAGTTTGGTGCCGATGCCGATATTTTTCTGGCGCAGCAATTCCAGCAGGCTGCTGCTTTGATCGCCCACACCGCTTACCATGGCCGGTTGGGCTTCGGGTAATTGTTGCAGTGTAAGGTTGCTGGTGCTGGTCATGCGGCCCTTGCTGTCGGGGATAGGGTCACCGTGTGGATCGGCTTTGGGGTAACCGAGAAATGCATCAAGTCGTTCAATCAGTTCGGGGCTGCTTACGTGTTCAAGTTCCTCGGCAATATCGTGTACAGCATCCCAGTCAAAGTGTAATTTCTCCACTAAAAAATATTCCCAAAGCCGGTGCTTGCGGATGATGCTCAGCGCCAGTTTTTTTCCTTCCGGTGTGAGTGTTACACCATAGTAAGGAGCATAGTGCAGCAGTTTTTTTTCACTGAGGCGTTTGAGCATGTCGGTAACAGAAGCCGGCTTGGTTTGCAGCTCGGCACTCAGTTCGTTGGTGGTTACGTTATTGTCCGACTGCTGCAACCGCCAGATGGCTTTGATGTAATTCTCCTCGGCTGTAGAAAAATTCATTTACTATGAAATTAAAATTTAGGCGAAACTAAATTAATTTTTAATACGGAGCTGTTTTTTTGTAAAATGTTTGTTCATTGGAAAGGGGGAGGGATGTACGAAGTACGAGGTAAGAGGTACGATGTATGCCGTCTCCGATGTTGGTATTCGTTTGCTGAGTTGGCAAGCAGTTATATGGCCAAAGGTTTGTAAGCCGCTTGCAATAACACGCCATTCATACCTCTTACCTCAGTACTTCGTGCCTCAAAAATTGGCTTAACTTTTGAAACCAACGCAAAACCACTATTTTTAAGATTCAGAACTACCATATGAAGTTATTCCACGTTAGCTGTCTGCTGTTACTTATGATCGTTGCCTGTAAAAGCAAGCAAGCCAAAATGATTTCGGATGAAGATCTTACAGCCGCTGAATTTATTGCACTGGCTGGCGAATTACAGCATCCGGTTTTGGTAAACGATACTTTGCTGAACAGAAAGGAGAAAGACTCATTGCAGGTCAATCTTGAAACGTTCAAAACCTTTCTGCCCGATACGGTGTTTCAGCAACTTTATCCAAAAACAAAAAATCTCAAACTTTACCTGCTTGGTAAATCGCCCGATGCTGACAAGGGAAATTATGTATTGCTGAAATCAGTACTGGGTAAAGAGCGTGGTGCACAACTGCTGTACTTTACCAAAAAGGCTCAATACTTTGGTTCCTTAAATATTGGTGCTACACTATCGAAAGCGAAATTGCCCCGTTATTGTAAGATCGATAAATCGCACAGCATCAGTTTTGTGCAGGAGCGTAAAACACCAACCGGTGAGCTATGGACCAATGAAACAATTTATTTTATGAATGATAGTGGCAAGTTCATCATTGCCATGACCAACAGCACCGAAGACCTGAGCGATATCATCATGGGTAACCCGATTGATACATTAAGCCGTAAACAAAAATTTACTGCCGATTACGGAACCG
>CAYMSG010000088.1:0-10452 GCA_964392955.1 uncultured Chitinophagaceae bacterium
GATTAACCGTGCTTTTGAACAAACCCTTGATCAATTAATTACTGAACTGGAAGGATATTCGGTTCCTGTGCATTATGGCGGTCCCGTACAAATGGATACGCTGCATTTTCTGCACCAGTTACCCGATGAAATTCCCGGCGGACAAGCGATCACAAAAGATATTTACTGGGGAGGCGATTTTGACATGGTAATCAGTATGCTCAAAAAAGGCACACTCGATCTTGAAAAAATCCGCTTCTATCTAGGTTACAGCGGCTGGGGCAACGGGCAACTGACCGATGAGATGAAAGAAAAAAGCTGGCTAACGGCCAACGCTACCCGCAAACTTGTATTCCAGACAGAGATCGATCATATCTGGAAAGAATCATTGAAATCAATGGGTGGTAAGTTTGAACAACTGATTCACTACCCTATTGATCCGCAGTTAAACTAAGCCTTCAATTAACGAAACGAACAAAGTACTTAGCTTTTCATCCGCCTTACCGGCAACTTCAATGATCTCTGCAATATTCACCGGCTTCAGATTGTCCGGATCACATTCATCTGTAATCACACTTACGGCCAAACATTTTAAACCGATCTGGTTGGCAACAATTACTTCCGGTACTGTACTCATGCCCACCATATCTGCACCCGTGCTGCGTAACCATCTGTACTCTGCTCTTGTTTCAAGGTTTGGTCCCATCACTGCCACATAGGTTCCTTTGTGCAATAGAATATTCTGCTCCGTTGCCTTTTTTAACATCAGTTGTTGCAATGAAGCATTATACGGAGCACTCATATCAACAAAACGTTCTCCCAATGAAGGATCACTCAATCCACGTAACGGATTATCGGGAAGCATATTGATATGATCATCGATCAGAATAAGATCACCTTTTTTATAATTGAGATTCATACCACCGGCAGCATTACTCAACAGCAGTGTTTCAACACCCAATGCTTTCATTACACGAACAGGAAATGTGATTTGCTGCATACTATATCCTTCGTAATAATGAAACCTTCCCTGCATGGCAATTACCTGCACTCCTCCAATTTTGCCATACAATAAATTTCCTTTGTGAAACTCAACGGTAGCTTGTGGAAAATGAGGGGTATCGGTATAAGGAATTGTCAACTCTACCTCTATTTTATTCACCAGTGCACCAAGCCCCGTACCAAGCACAATGCCCACAACGGGTTTGGTTTTGATTCCCTTGTTCATTAAAAAAGAAGCCGACTCATGCGTTGCTGCAACAATATTGTTCATTATTTGTATTTGTAATGTTATCTGTCAATCTAAAATCAAACGATATACGTATATCCATGAAATTAGGTTTTTTGCGGTTACGACTCTTTTTCATATTGTTTATTTTTCAGGCTTCGTTTGTTTCGGCGCAGGACGGATACAAAACGGGAGATGCTGTGCAAAACTTTCCAATTAATAAAATTCTAAATCACGATAAAACTGCCACAGCCTTTCATGAACTGACAGACGAGATTACAATCGTAGATTTCTTTGGTACTTGGTGCGTTCCCTGTATCAAAGCAATACCACAGCTCGCAAAAATTCAGGAGAAGTTTAAAGATAAGCTGACGGTGATTCTTGTATCAAATGAAGAAGAAGCAAGATTACAGAAGTTCCTTGCTGCAAGAAAAGATTTTGCTTTTCCTATTGTTTCAGACAATGATAATAACATCACCAATTTATTCCAGCCGCCTGCCTATCCCTACACTGTTATTATAAGAGATGGAAAGATCATTGCTATTACAGAAGCCGAAAAAATTACAGACGAAGCGATAACCAACTGGATGAAGGGAGAAAAGCAACCGATCGAAGAACCGAAAATAACAAGTGTACCAACCACGAATTACAATGAAGTGATGAATACAAAAACCCGCAGCAAAAATGCGTTGGTAAAACTATCGCAGGATTATATCTATGCTGCAAAGACCGGTGAAAGTACTGTTATGTTTGAAAAGCAACTCAGTTCCATTACGCTCGATGATCTTAGAAACAAATTACCTACCGATGATGAAAAGAAAGCTTTCTGGATCAATCTCTATAATGGTTATGTTCAGGCTGCATTGCAAAAGAATCCTGATGCGTATAAAAGCAGAAATGCATTCTTCAAAAGCAAGCAACTCTCTGTTGCAGGCCTGCAGTTAAGCCTTGATGATATTGAGCATGATTTTTTACGTCGTTCAAAAATTAAATGGAGCGGTGGTTATCTCAATAAAATTTTTCCAGGTAAAACGCAAAAGCAATTACGGGTTGATCGACTGGATTACCGTTTGCATTTTGCATTGAACTGCGGAGCGAAGAGTTGTCCGCCCATTGCTTTTTACAATCCCGAAAGTTTAGATCAACAACTGGATATTGCTGCAACCGCTTACTTAACCGGTGAAGCGGAATATGATAAGGAATCAAATACAGTGAAGCTGCCTGCGATTATGGGATGGTTCCGGAAAGATTTCGGCGGCAAGAAAGGAATGATCCGTTTGCTGAAAGAAAAAGCCATCATCCCAACTGATGCAGATCCGAAAGTCAAATTCAAATCATACGACTGGACTTTATACTTAAACAATTATCAAAACTAAAATCAACCTCATGCACAATCATTATTACAACGCAGAAGATCTCGGTAAATTCGGAAAGATCGGTGAATACCAAAAAGACCTGGCAGATAAATTTTTTGCCTGGTACGGTGCCACATTTGCCGACAGTGCGTTAACAGCAAAAGAAAAATCACTGATTGCCCTGGCTGTAGCGCATGCCGTACAATGCCCCTACTGTATTGATGCATACAGCAGCGATGCATTTGAAAAAGGCTGGGATGAAGCACAAATGATGGAAGCCGTGCATGTAGCAGCAGCCATCAAAGGTGGTGCAGCCTTGGTGCATGGTGTACAAATGATGAACAAGGTGAAAGAGATTGCCATGTAAAACCAACCCAACGAATTACCTACCATCAATTAATCAACCGATGAGCAGCAATACGAAATCATTAAAGGCACAGGGAAACAGTTTGGCAGATGTGCATGAGCAGATCGATATTTTAGAACATGGTTATAACAGTAACGACTATCGGCTTATACCCTTTCAGCAAAAACTGGAAACGCTTGGTTTGTATCCGTTACAATCAACACAAATGGAAATATTCCAGATCAACGTTGGTAAAATGTGTAACCAGGTATGCAAACACTGTCATGTGGATGCAGGTCCTGATCGCAAAGAGATCATGACACATGAAACCATGCAATTATGCCTGGATATTCTTGCAGCCAATCCTTCGTTTAAAACAGTTGACCTGACAGGTGGTGCGCCGGAATTGAATCCTGACTTCCGTTGGTTTGTGGAAGAAATCAAAAAGCTTGGGAAGCATATCATTGTGCGTTGTAATCTTACGATCATTCTTGCAAATAAACGTTTTCATGATCTGCCTGCATTTTTCAAACAACATCAAATAGAAGTTGCTTCATCACTTCCTTTTTATTCTAAAGACCGTACCGACAGGCAGCGTGGCGATGGCGTATTTGAAGATTCCATCAAAGCATTGCAAATGTTGAACGCAGTTGGTTATGGAGTAGAAGGCACAGGATTAATTCTCAACCTCGTTTATAATCCTGCAGGTGCATTTTTACCGGCACCACAAACTACCTTGGAAAAAGAATACAAAGCAGCGTTGAAAAGAGATTTCGATATCGTTTTCAATTCATTGTTCACCATCACGAATATGCCCATCAGTCGTTATTTAGATTATTTGTTGCAAACAGGGAATTATGAGAAGTACATGGAAAAACTGATTGCTGCATTTAACCCGGCTGCTGCTGCAAACGTAATGTGTCGCACCACATTATCCATTGGATGGGATGGGTATATCTATGATTGTGATTTTAACCAAATGCTGGAAATGAAAGTATCGTGTAAGGAATCGCAGCATTTATCAACCTTTAATGCCGCTGCTTTAAGTAACAGAGAGATCATCATCAATCAACATTGCTACGGCTGCACGGCAGGTTTGGGCAGCAGTTGCGGAGGTGTTGTTGCATAAATCACTTATCAAAATAAAATATGAGCACTACTTATCTCGAAACAACAAAAAACGTTTACAAAGAAGCTGCCGAAAACCCGCAAGTTGGTTTGTGCTGCACCACTACACCCATTTGGCAGTTGCCCGGATTGGATATTCCGGTGCGTATGCAACTGATGAACTACGGATGTGGCAGTACCGTTCATCCAAGAGATCTCGTGAATAATCCACGAATACTGTATGTTGGCGTTGGCGGAGGGATGGAGTTGTTGCAGTTTGCTTACTTCAGTCGCCAGTTGAACGGTGTGATTGGTGTTGATGTGGTGGATGAAATGTTGCAGGCAAGCAGAGACAATTTTACAGAAGCTGAACGTTTGAATCCGTGGTTCCGTTCGGAATTTGTGGATCTGCGCAAAGGGGATGCATTGAATTTACCTGTTGAAGACAACAGCATTGATGTGGCAGCACAAAATTGTTTATTTAATATTTTCAAACAGGAAGAATTGGAACAGGCTTTGCAGGAAATGTATCGTGTGTTAAAGCCAAGAGGTCGATTGGTAATGAGTGATCCAACCTGTGAGCAGGATATACCTGAGAACCTGCGTGAAGATGAACGTTTGCGTGCTTTGTGTTTGAGTGGTTCATTACCATTGTGGGATTATGTGAATATGATCACTGATGCAGGATTTGGTACTGTTGAAATAAGAGCGAAGCGTCCGTATCGTATTCTTGATCCAAAGAATTATGATACGAATGAATTACTCTTTATTGAAAGTGTGGAAGTGTGTGCCATTAAAGATCCGATGCCTGCTGATGGACCCTGTGTGTTTACAGGCAAAACGGCCATTTATTTTGGAAACGAAGAAAGTTTTGATGATGAGAAAGGGCATGTATTATTGCCCAATCAACCATTAGCGGTATGCGATAAAACTGCAGCCGCATTGGCATCATTAAACCGTGAAGATATTTATATTTCAGGCTCTACCTGGTTTTACGACGGTGGTGGATGCTGCTAATGCTAAAACTTACATGACCAAGAAAGCAATTATTGTATTTGTAAAAAATCCCGAACCGGGTAAAGTAAAAACAAGATTGGCAAAGGATATTGGCGATGCTGCAGCAGTTGATGTTTACCGTCAGTTGCTGCGGCATACGCATGATGTGCTGGTTCCGGTTGAAGCAGGCAAATTCATTTTCTATGCAGATGCAATCAACCGCCTCGATCTGTGGGAAACAAATTCGTTTTACAAACAATTACAGCAAGGAAATGACCTGGGTGAACGAATGCAACATGCCTTTTCATTTTTGTTTGAAATTGGTTACGATCGTGTACTTATTATTGGAAGCGATTGTCCGCAATTATCAACCATGCATCTCAACCATGCATTTGAATTATTAGAAACAAATGATGTTTGTATTGGTCCGGTTGATGACGGCGGCTATTATCTGCTCGGCTTACGATCCATTCATCCACCCTTTTTCAGTAATAAAGCATGGAGTACAGATACTGTTTACAGCAGCACAATAAAAGATGCAGAAGAAGCAGGTTTAACGGTAGGCACAACTGAACAGTTAAGAGATGTAGATACGCTTACCGATTGGCAGGACTTGAAAGGGTTACTCGATTATCAGAAAGCTTCACCAATGGTAAAATAAAATGCGGTTGAATTTTTTCCGAAACCTGCGTCGAAACGCAGGTTTATTTTTTCGGCAGGGTTTAATGCAAACCGAAACCCTGCACCATAGGTTGCCCGTATCTGTTCCGTGATATTTTTCAGTTGATCGTTTACTGCACCTGCATTGGCGAATACAGTTCCGCCAAATCGCTTGTAGATATTAAAGCGGTATTCTGTTCCAAGGGCCAGCAGATTTTTATCACGGTATCGTCCTTCATAAAACCCACGCATTTTTTTATTTCCGCCCAACAATGCCAATTGACTGAATGGTGCAATGCCATCAACCATATCTGCAAACAGATTAAAAGCCCACACATTTTTCTGTTTGGTTGAAAAATATGCAGATGCGTCAAGTGTATATCGGCTGTATTGATAATTGCTGCCGGTTGCATTACCGTAGAACTGTGCTCCTGCATCAACAAACACACCGGCGCCGGCAAAGAAAATATTATCTCTTGTATCGTAATTCAATGCCGGGCCTATACCTGAAATAAAACTTTGTTTACTTCCTTCGATTGTGCTGGATGAAAGCTGCTTGCCAGGTTCTGTTTCCACCACACGATAATCTTCGAACCAGTAACGCAAGCCTGCATATAATTTCGGATTGATCTGATGCAACACATTTAACCTGATTCTTGGATAATTAACTTTGTATAACTCTTTATAATCGGCAGCTTGCTCATTCCCGATCCCAAAAAAGTAATACGAGTATTTGTAATAACCTGCTTCGCCATAAGCAGTAAACTTGCTTCGGGGTGTGTAGATACGGAAAGGCGCATACAATAACAGTTGCTTATTAAATGTATACGCTGCACCAAATTGTATTTGTGAAGGATAACGTTGTGCGGTATCTTTTTTATTCCGGAATGTATATGCTGCAAATCCTCCAACAGCCACACTTGTTTCAGGAGAATAGAACACAACCGGAAATGCAGTTAAACGACGAGGTTTATTTTTTCTGCTGCTGTCTTGCGAAAAAACATTTGCTGTAAATAAGAAGACGATGATTGCAGAAAAAATAAACCTCATACTTATGTGGGCCTGCTACACTTTTATCCTCGAGAAACTGAGACTTTTTACCATCCAGTTGGGTAACGGTTTTTCAGGCTTCCTGTTTTTTAAATTTAAATACCATCCTATTTTTTTCAGGATCGGTACACGATGTGTTTCCACATATTCAATCCATGTACCATCCGGATCTTCGTTGTAAGAAAAATGACCGGCTGCTTCGCCCATATCAAAACTATTGGCACTGTCAACTGTAAACGGAAAACCATTTTCGTTGCAGATACGTTCATGCTCTTCGTAACCATTGATATCAAAGCACACATGAATATATCCCTGGTCGCCCCAGTAACGGTTTTCGAAAATCTTTTTTGGTGTGCGGTCTGTTACTTCAATCAACTCAACATAGGTTGGACCGAGTAATTTCGAGAATGCACCTTCCTGCTTACGTGTATGGCCCAACATTACACGTTTGAAGTTGTGTTGCCCACCGGGTATTTTGCTGAACTCATCGTAATGCCCTTCGCTTAAAAACAATTGTTTATCGTAGCCCAACACTTTTTCATAAAACGGAATTGCTTTCGCAATCGAACTAACGCCAATGGTTACACCACACACACCACCCGTATGTCTTCCTGTATCGCTGAACCAGTTATCATCCGCCATTACTTCAAAGATGTTTCCGTATGGATCTTTCATGAAGAATGATTCAATACCTCCCGGATTTTCTTTCGGTGCACTTAACAGGTTCAACCCAACTTTCTGGTATTCAGCATAAGCTGCTTTTACATTCTTGCATTTGATCTTGATCACGAAAATACCTGTGTCGCCCAGCTGCACTTCAAACGCTGCGGGTTGCGATTTACGGCTGCGGTATTCCCATATCTCAAAGCCACCACCACCCTGCATATTCAATGCAAGGATCGCATAACGCTCATGGCCTTCACCACCGGTATATCGTTTCATCAGTTCAGCTCGTGCTGCATCTTTAAACACCACCACATCGGTTCCAAAATGTTTATTATACCAGATAAATGCTTCATCGGCATTTGTTACACCGATTCCTACCTGCTGAATACCACTGATGATCCGTTTCATTGAACTTATTTTTATTTACGAAAGCGTGAAGATATTAGTTTTTTGTATTTACCAATTCAGGAAGCGTTTGTATGCAGCAGCCATCTCTTCCTGGGAAGCGCCCTTTCGATACATGGCTATGATTTTACGATGGGCTGTTTGCACTTTCCACCAACTGTTCTTCTCGTATTTGCGGGCAGAGATCAACGCAGTTTTATCAAGAATTTTATAGCGCCCCTGTTGCCTTGCCCGATTTACAAACTCATAATCTTCCATAATACGCATATCATTCCTGTAACCGCCTGTTAACAAAAACAATTCCTTTGTTACAAACAGCGTTTGATCGCCTCCATAACAGATAAACCAATCGAAACGGGTGAACCATGCGTTGATGGGTAAATACCATTTGCTGCTGTTGAACTTTGTTCGGTAACGACCGAGTGTAAACCCATGTAAGACCGCCTGTTGAATATCAGTGGCAAAACTTTTCGGAGGAAATACATCTGCATGTACAAAATAAAAGACCGAACCACTTGCCTTTGAGGCGCCATAGTTTAACTGGGCACCTCTACCCTTTTCAGGTGATACCACAACCGTTGCTCCTGCTTTTGCTGCTTCCTCTTTTGTTGCATCGGTACTGGCTGCATCACATACAATTATTTCCTGCAGCAACGGTCCACCATATTGCTGCAGGTAAGTTACCAGTGCGGCGATGGTTTTTTCTTCGTTGTAAACAGGAATAATCACTGAAATCATGCAAACAGAATTGGGGATGAAGATAGGTAAGGCGCAGAAAAAAACCGCAGTGATTTGCTGCGGTTTTATGATTCAAGAGATTATAATTTCTTACCGGAAACGCAGCGAAAAGTCAACTTTCAGTTATCCCTATTCTTTGGTTTCTATTATGATCAGTTTCTTGATACTTGTATCTTTTGTATGATAAGCAATCGCCTTTTCGTCTGTTATAATTTCCATGCAGCTTATTTTCTGCGGAACCATTAGTTGCAACAACGAGGAAGGGCCTTTAACTATATATGGCTTACCATCCATGTACAGTAAGATTGTTTCGCTGACATAAGTCGTAGTAACCGACTGGCGAAATCTCGTTTCCTGTGCTTTTGTGTATTGCGATGCATTGATGTCGCCACCTACAGGTAACAGATCTTTGATACGTTGCGTTTGTGCTTTGCAAATAATAGCGGCACTACTAAAAATGAAGAGGAGGATGTATTTCATGTGAAGCAATTTGTAGTAAGATAAAAAAAGTCCCGTCAATTTCCTGACGGGACTTTTAAAACCTATTTCAACCCAGCTTATACAGCTTCACTTCCTTCTACCAACACAGTCACTTTATTGTTGAGCACTTCTACAAAACCACCCTGAATCTTGTACGATTCGTTACGGTTCTTTTCAACCAGTACTTTCAATTGTCCGGCTTTCAAGGCACTCACCAATGGAGCGTGGTTATCGAGCACTTCAAAGCTACCGTCAATGCCGGGTAACTGAACGCCGATTACTTCGCCGCTGTATGTTTTTCCGAGTGGAGTTAATATTTCTAAATTCATACAATTTGAAAATTTATGAATTTGAAAATTTGAAAATTGACAGACTTCATTTTCAAATTAGCCCATCTTCAAATTTTCAAATTAATTTATCCTTTCGCTGCGGCCATTAACTTCTTACCTTTTTCGATGGCATCTTCAATGGTACCAACGAGGTTGAAGGATGCTTCAGGATACTCATCCACTTCACCATCCATGATCATGTTAAAGCCACGGATTGTGTCTTCGATGCTTACGAATACACCTTTCAAACCGGTAAACGCTTCCGCTACGTGGAATGGCTGTGAAAGGAAACGCTGTACTTTACGTGCACGGAATACAGTCATTTTATCTTCTTCGCTCAATTCATCCATACCAAGGATAGCGATGATATCCTGCAGTTCCTTGTAACGCTGAAGAATCAGCTTCACACGGTTGGCAGTGTTATAATGCGCTTCACCAACGATAGCTGGCGTAAGAATACGTGAAGTAGATTCCAACGGACTTACCGCAGGATAGATACCTAAGTCAGCGATCTTACGATCCAATACCGTAGTAGCATCCAAGTGAGCGAAAGTTGTTGCAGGTGCCGGATCGGTCAAGTCATCCGCAGGTACATATACCGCCTGTACAGAGGTAATGGAACCGTTACGTGTTGAAGTGATACGCTCCTGCATCAATCCCATTTCAGTCGCAAGTGTTGGCTGATAACCTACCGCTGAAGGCATACGGCCTAACAATGCAGATACTTCAGAACCTGCCTGTGTGAAACGGAAGATATTATCTACGAAGAACAGGATATCTTTTCCTTTGCCGGTACCATCTCCATCACGGAAGTACTCAGCGATCGTTAAACCAGACAACGCTACACGGGCACGTGCACCAGGAGGTTCGTTCATCTGACCAAATACGAAAGTTGCTTTTGATTCTTTCAAACCTTCCATATCCACTTTGCTCAGATCCCAGCCACCTTCTTCCATGCTATGCTTGAAGTTGTCACCATATTTCATGATGCCTGCTTCGATCATTTCACGCAACAGATCGTTTCCTTCACGGGTACGCTCACCTACACCGGCAAATACAGAAAGACCACCATAACCTTTTGCGATATTGTTGATCAATTCCTGGATCACTACG
>CAYMSG010000089.1:0-10432 GCA_964392955.1 uncultured Chitinophagaceae bacterium
TTTATTTCCGTAAAAAATACACGGCCGTATAATGCTTCAACTTTGATCATTGTTACGTTAAAGACTATTACTGCCTAACCCCCATCTGCGAGCTATGTGATGAACATCACATTTTATCCTGCACCTGTTAGATAGCTTTGCCTTTCTACTAACTGGTCGTTTACATTGAAACAGGTTTTTCTTCTTTTATACTTTGTTATTCTTGCCGTTGCTGTTACTGCTCAACAGGAACGTGAAGTTCAATCGCAAAACCATGTATGGACAAGTATCAACAGCCAGATCCGTGTCAGCAACAAATGGAGTACGGTAGCCGATGCACATATCCGCCGGACCGATTTCCTGAAAAACAACAGTTTTTATTTTCTGCGGCTGGGTGCCGTATATCACATTAACCCACGCCTGAACATTGGTGCCGGTGCCGGTCATCTGTGGCTGGCCAACCGTTCTGGTGCTACAGAATTATTCACCAATGAAAACAGGCTGTATCAACATGCACAGCTATCACATACATTCGGCAGCATTCGTTTACAGCAACGGTTACGGATCGAAGAACGCTGGCAGCAACGGGTGGTTAACTTTCGTCCTGCAAATGAATACCGGTACAGTACACGTTACCGCTATCAACTATATCTTACCATACCTGTAAGTAAAAATGAATACGTTCCTTCCATTGCCGTTGCTGATGAGTTATTGCTGCAAACGGGAAAAGACATTGTGTTCAATACATTTGATCAAAACCGGTTGTTTACAGGTATCCGTCAACAGATAACGCCTTCGCTTTCGTTTGATGCCGGTTATATGCTCGTTTACCAGCAACGGCTCAGTGGTTATCAATACAACCGCAACCATACAATTCGTTTGTTCTTTTTCTGGCAGCCCGATCTCCGTAAGAAAAAAGCAACCGGCACCGTTCATCCCATAGTAACAGAGGAATAAGAACAGCTTTTGTTCAGGTAGCAGTGAATACTTAGCTTAGTAGTATTGATCAATGCTGTTATTATATGAAGTATATATTTGTTCTGTTATTAATCCCGTTTCAGATTTTTGCACAACCCTTTACTAAATCTGAGATCAAACGCTGGCAACAGCAGTCGAAACGTGTTACGATTGTTCGGGATAACTGGGGTATTCCGCATGTGTATGGAAAAACTGATGCTGATGCTGTATTTGGTTTGCTGTATGCACAATGCGAAGATGATTTTAAGCGGGTGGAAGCAAACTACATTGAAAAGCTGGGGCGCAAAGCAGAAGTGTTTGGCGAAACAGAACTGTACAACGATCTCTATTTAAAATTGGTGATCGACAGTGCAGAAGCTGTTGCCGACTACAACAAAGCTCCCACGTGGTTAAAAGAATTATTGAATGCATATGCCGATGGGATCAACTACTATCTCTACACACATCCCAATGTAAAACCGGCATTGCTTACACGCTTCAAACCCTGGTATCAATTGCTCTGGACCGATGGAAGTATTGGCGCCATCAGCACGGGTGATATAACGGCAACGGATGTGCGAAATTTATATGGCAATGAAACGGCAACTGTTGCCTTTCGTCCCAAAGAATTTGTTGACAACAGCAGTGGTTCGAATGGTTTTGCGATTGCTCCTTCCAAAACAGAAAGCGGGAAATCCATTCTGTATATCAATCCGCATGTAACATTCTATTTCCGTCCCGAAGTACACATGGTAAGCGAACAGGGGTTGAATGCCTATGGTGCAGTTACCTGGGGACAGTTTTTCGTGTACCAGGGCTTTAATGAATACTGCGGCTGGATGCACACCAGTGCCAATGTGGATGTGGCCGATATGTATGCTGAAAAAATTGCAGGCAGTGGAAACAATATGACGTATGAGTACGACAATGGGCAACGTCCGGTAAAACAAAAAAAGATCACCATTAAATATAAAAAAGGGACTGAACTGTTATCAAAAACATTTACAACTTACGCCACACATCATGGCCCCGTAATGGCAAAACGTAATGGCCAATATATCAGCGTACGTTCCAGCAACCGGATGATGAACGGGATACTGCAAAGCTGGCAACGCACCAAAGCAAAAGGACTGGAGGATTATAAAAAAGTAATGGCACTGCGGGGCAACACCAGTAACAGCACCGTGTTTGCGGATAACAACGGCAACATTGCCTACTGGCATGGGAACTATGTTCCAAAACGTGATACAAAATTTAATTGGAGTAAAGTGGTAGATGGTACAACACCCGCAACTGAATGGCTGGGTTTACATGCTGCAACTGAAACAGTACAGGTGATCAATCCATCAACAGGGTGGATACAAAACTGCAACTCTACTCCTTATACTGTTAGTGGCGAAGCCAGTCCAAAGAAAAAAGAGTATCCTGCTTACATGGCACCCGATGGTGAAAATTTTCGTGGTATCAATGCAGTAAGAGTGCTGAGTAACCAAAACAAATTCACCATTGATAAAACCATTGCTGCCGGTTACGATATGTATTTATCTGCATTTGAAGTATTGGTTCCTGCGTTGATCAAATCGTTTGAAACAACCGGCAAACCCGGCGATTCCCTGTATCGTTCATTGGCAGCACCGATAGCGGTATTGAAAACCTGGGACTATTATTCATCCAATCATTCGATTGCTGCAACATTGGCGATTGAGTGGGCACAACGTTTAAATGCAGCCATCCGCCGCATTTACATTGAAGATGGCGATGACGACCAGGTAACAGCTACCAAACGTTTTGCTGCAACAGCTACGGTCGATCAATTGCTCAAACCATTGCTGGAAACAGTAAACCAGCTCAAACAACAATTTGGTACTTGGGAAATACCATGGGGCGATATCAATCGTTATCAACGGGTGAGCAATGATCTTGTTCAAAACTATGATGATACTAAAATTAGTTATCCCGTTCCATTTGCATCTGCACTGTGGGGTATGCTGCCGTCGTATAACAGCCGCACATTTCCCGGAACAAAAAAACGCTACGGTTTTCATGGCAACAGTTTTGTCTGTGCAGTGGAGTTTGGTGAAAAGATAAAAGCAAAATCATTACTGGCCGGTGGCAACAGCGGCGACCCGAACAGTAAACATTTCACCGATCAGCTGGAGATGTACACCAAAGGTGAATTCAAGGATGTTTTGTTTTATAAGGAAGATGTGCTGAAACATGCAGAGCGTACGTATCATCCGGGAGAATAATTGCAAAGTGTCGCCAATCTTTAAAAGTCTGGCAACACTGATAGAATAAATTAAGTTTGGCGCAGAGAAAAAAGAAAAAGAGTTTTACGCAGAGTTTTTTCTCTGCCATTGGCTTTGCACGCTCATTTCTTTGGCCAAAAAAAGATCGTTTAACATAATACAACTGTATGAGATCAATTTTTTGTTTCCTGTTGTTAATTCCTTTTCTTGTTGCCGCACAACAGTATGACATACTTATTACCAATGGAAAAATCCTTGATGGTACCGGCAATCACTGGTTCTACGCCGATCTTGCTGTGAAAGATGGAAAGATCATTGCCATCGGTAAATTAAAACAACAGAATGCCAAACGAGTGATCGATGCAAAGGGATTGATGGTGGCACCCGGGTTTATTGATGTACACACACATATTGAAGGCGAAGAAAAACGCACCCCCTCCGCTGAAAATTTTATTTATGATGGAGTAACCACAGTTGTAACCGGCAACTGTGGTTCTTCGCAGGTAGATATGCGAAACTATTTTTCATTCATCGACAGTTTGCAAACATCAATCAACATCGCAGCACTTATCGGGCACAACAGTGTACGCCGCACCGTCATGGGAACCGCACGCCGTGATCCTTCTGAAACAGAAATGCAGCAAATGATCCTGCTGGTAGAAGAAGCCATGAAATACGGAGCTGTAGGTTTTTCAACCGGATTGATTTACATCCCCGGTACTTATTCTAAAACCGATGAAGTGGTGCGGCTGGCGGCTGCTGCTGCAAAATACAACGGCGTGTATGCAAGCCATATCCGCAACGAAGGTGATAGTGTGGCTGTTGCCATTCGGGAAGCGATACAAATTGGTTATCTCAACAACATGCCGGTTGAAATTTCACACTTTAAAGTAAGCGGACAGCAAAACTGGGGGCGCAGCAAAGAAACCATTGCGATGATTGAAGCAGCACGCAACGAAGGTGTGGATGTAACCATCGATCAATATCCTTACACTGCCAGCAGCACTTCACTGAGTACACTCATCCCGGATGAAATTTTAGCGGATGGACAGGATTCAATTGTTGCACGCCTGAACCGGCCGGATGTAAGGAAATATGTAATTGCATCCATGCTCAAGAGTTTAAAGAAACGCAAGCTCAAACATTTCAGCTATCCTGTAGTTGCCAATTACCGGTTTGATACAACCCTGAATGGAAAAAGTATTGAACAGGTAAATCTTGTAAAAGGAAGAAAACACAAAGCCAGTGCAGAAGCAGAAACAGTGATTGAGATGATGATCAACGGTGGTGCACAAATGGTGTTTCATGGCATGGGTGAAGCCGATGTAAAACGCATCATGCAATACCCGTTCAATATGTTTGCAAGTGATGCAGGTATCCGGGCATTTGGCAGCGGTGTACCGCATCCACGTGGTTATGGCACCAATGCAAGAGTATTGGCGAAATATGTACGGGAAGAAAAGGTACTCACATTGGAAGAAGCGATCCGCAGAATGACATCCTTACCTGCACAAAAATTTCAACTGAAAGACCGTGGTTTGTTGAAAGAAGGGATGGCGGCTGATATTGTGATCTTTGATGCTGCAACAGTGAAAGACCATTCAACATTTGAACAACCACATCAGTATTCTACAGGTTTTCAGTTTGTGATTGTGAACGGACAGGTAGTAGTGGACGATGGAACACACAACGGTACACGCAGCGGTAAAGCATTAAAAGGGCCGGGCTTTCAATTGTAAACCTGTCAATCAACAAGCATGAAATTTTTTACTCTCACCCTTTGTATGTTCTTCGTGATTGCTGCTACTGCACAGCAGCAAAAACCTGCAGAAGCATACGGTATTAAAATTGGTGTGATGCAAAAGGGACCTACCAACTCTATTGTTGATGTAGCAGGTGTAAAGGTTGGTCAGGTTACATTGATTGTTGCTGACAGCATCCGCACAGGTGTTACAGCCATTCTGCCACATGGCAATAACCTCTTTCAGCAAAAAGTACCGGCTGCCGTTTTCACCGGAAACGGATTTGGAAAACTGGCAGGTGTTACACAAATCAAAGAGCTGGGTAATATTGAATCACCAATCATCTTAACGAATACGTTGAGTGTGGCAGAAGGAATCAATGGCGTGATCAACTATACGCTTGCACAAAAAGGAAATGAACAGGTGCAATCAGTAAATGCTGTGGTGGGTGAAACCAATGATGGTGCGTTGAATGATATCCGTGGCAAACATGTTACGGTAGAACATGTGTTGCAGGCGATCAACACAGCTTCAGTACAAAAACCTCAACAGGGAAATGTTGGTGCAGGTACCGGTACTGTTTGTTTTGGCTTCAAAGGCGGCATCGGAACTGCTTCCCGAAAACTGCCGGCATCATTGGGTGGCTATACGGTTGGTATATTGGTGCAAACAAATTTTGGCGGCGTACTGCAAATTGATGGTGTGCCGGTTGGTGAAGAACTGGGCATGTATTCATTCAAAAATCAACTGCAGAATCCGGTTGATGGTTCTTGTATGATCGTGGTGGCAACTGATGCGCCACTTGACAGTCGTAACCTCGAACGGTTAGCTAAACGTGCATTTATGGGTCTGGCAAAAACAGGTGGCATTGCATCAAACGGCAGCGGTGATTATGTGATTGCTTTCTCCAACAATGCATCGGTGTTGATTGCACACAACAGCAACACATCTACCATTACAACAACGGTATTGCGGAACGATGAAATGAGTCCGCTGTTTATGGCGGCTATTGAAGCAACAGAAGAAGCCATCATCAATTCCTTATTCATGGCAAACGATATGAAAGGAAAGGGTGGACGAAAAATTGAAGCCCTGCCTTTGTACAAAGTGTTACCGATTCTTAAAAAATATAACCGGATCAATCAATGATGTGGACGTTTATCAATGATCAATGGATTGAGGCTGATAAAGCAAGTGTGCATGTAAGCGATCTTGCTGTGCAGCGTGGTTACGGCGTGTTTGATTTTTTCCGCACCGTAAAGGGTCAGCCGCTTTTTATCGATGATCATCTTGCACGGCTGTATCACTCTGCATCCATGCTGCGGTTACACATTCCCTATACTGCAGATGAGTTGAAAACCATCATTGCAGCATTGTTACAACGCAATCAACTGCAAACAGCGGGCATACGCATCACCGTTACGGGTGGTTATGCAGCAGATACTTATTCCATCAGTAAACCTAATATCATCATCACACAAAGTGCATTAACGATGGATGCAGCGTTTGATGCTTCAAAAGGTTTGCATCTCATCACCGAAGAATATGTTCGGGAGTTACCAACGGTAAAATCCATCAACTACCTGATGGGCGTTTATCTGCAACAAAAAGTAAAAGATGCCGGTGCCAACGATGTGCTGTATGTAAAAGATGGTTTGATCAGTGAACTGCCACGCTCCAATGTATTTGTTGTATCAAAGCAAAACGAATTAGTTACTGCAGATACAAATATATTGTACGGCATTACACGCAAACATATTCTTCAGTTAGCAAAAGAAACAATGCGTGTAAATGAACAACCGGTTACACTCAATGATGTGTTAACAGCCAAAGAAGTATTTGTAAGCAGTACTACGAAACGGTTGCTGCCTGTATTCTCTGTAAATGGAAAACAGATTGGCGAAGGAAAAGCTGGAGTTATCACTACGCAGCTTTATCATCAGTTTCTTCAATTGGAAGAAAGCAAATAGTTGCAGGTTTTATCTCTGCAACAAAATCTCTGCTGAATTGTAGTTACTTTGCTTCAGCATTATGAAAATACTTTGGAAATATTTGCATCCTTACCGTTTGCTGGTACTTGCGGCTTTGCTGCTGGCTGGTATTGCACAAATACTTTCGCTGTACGATCCCATTCTGTTGGGCCGCATCATTGATGACTATACACTCAACCCCGGCAACCGAAGCGAACAGGAACTTATTAACGGTGTATTGGTTTTGTTAGGCATTGCTGTTGCTATTGCGTTAGCAGCACGTTTGTTTTTATCACTGAAAGATTATGTAATGCGGCTGGTAGTGCAAAAATTCGGGATGCAGATCTTTAACGATGGTCTCAAACAAATGCTGCGTTTACCCTACCAGGATTTTGAAGACCAGAGCAGTGGCGAAATTTTATCGATCCTGCAAAAAGTAAGGAACGATACCGAACGCTTCATTACATCTTTCATCAATATCTTATTTTCATCCGTTGTTGGTATTGGCTTCCTTGTTTGGTATGCTTTCACCAAACACTGGGCATTGATTCCTGTATTTCTGATTGGTGTTGTGTTGCTTGGCGGATTAACCAGCATCCTCAGTCGATCCATTAAAGTATTGCAACGTTCACTCATCCGGCAAAACCGGCAAATGAGCGGTACCATCACAGAAAGTTTACGCAACATCGAACTGGTAAAAAGTTTAGGGCTTACCTATCCGGAAATAAAACGACTGCGTGCACATACACAGGAAATTTTTGACCTGGAAATGCAGAAGGTAAAAAAGATCCGTTCGCTTTCGTTTTACCAGGGAAGTATTCTTATCCTGCTAAAGCAAAGTATTCTCTTCATTTTACTATGGCTCATCTTCCGCAATGTATTATCACCTGGTGAGCTCATCTCCATGCAGTTTATTTCCACCGGCATTATTGGTCCGTTGCAGGATCTGGGCAGTATTATTCTTTCGTACAGAGAAGCAGAAGCATCGCTGCATATTTTTAATGAACTGATGTTAAAAGAAACGGAATACCGTCCCGAAGAACCGGTTGATGTAGGAGAGATCGAGTGGTTGCGTTTTGATCAGGTATCGTTCCGGCACCGGCATGCATCAGTAAATGCATTGGAGCACATTTCATTTGAAGCAAAGCTGGGCGATACCATTGCGTTTGTAGGTCCGTCGGGTTCGGGTAAATCAACATTGGTTAAATTATTGGTGGGTTTGTACACACCTGTGCGTGGCGATATTTTGTATGATGAGGTTTCATCCAAAGACATCCGTTATAACCGTATGCGGAAACAGCTGGGTTTTGTAACACAGGAAACGCAATTGTTCTCCGGCAGCATTCGTGAAAACATGCAGTTTGTAAAACCCGATGCCACTGATGAGGAAATTTATGATGCGTTGCAGAAATCATCGGCATTGGGTATCATGCAAAGCAAAGACAAAGGATTGGATACCTTACTCGGAGAAGGTGGTAAAAAATTATCAGGTGGAGAAAAACAACGCCTCTCCATTGCACGGGCCCTACTGCGCAAACCACGCTTACTGATCTTTGACGAAGCTACTTCTGCGCTTGATTCACTTACGGAAGAACAGATTACAGCAACCGTTCGTGAAATATCCAGTTTGCAGCAACAGATCACCATTCTGATTGCTCACCGCTTATCTACCATCATGCATGCTGATACCATTTTTGTATTGGAGAAAGGCCGGATCGTAGAGCAGGGAAGCCACGATGCATTGGTACGAAGAAAAGGATTGTACTATGCCATGTGGCGGCAACAGATCGGTGAACGGAAAACGATGGCAACGGTTGCAGGTGGTGCTGCAGAAGAAATGGATGAAGAGGAATAATCAGCTGGTAATTTGTACTATAAATCTTTCGCCTTTGTTTCCGCAATAACGTTTTGGATCGCTTTATCAAGCGCTGCCTGGATTTTAGGAGTAATTCTTTTTTTTAGGTTGCTTTTTATTCATCACCGGTTATTTCTTTATACAAGTTAAAATTAATAATACTTTTTTCATAGTTTTCATAACTTGCTATAAGTTCATACACAGACCCTGAGTTGTCATATACAAACCACTGATGTGCGCTGAGGCAGTAAACCGAAGGTTAGAGCCACTATCAGCAAAACTCGTATAATATGACTAATTTCTCTTAACATCTTCATCTGAAAATTCAAGAAGTTGATTGGCTTTTAAAAATTGATATTGCTCATTTGTTAGAAAAATAACACATAATCCATCACAGGGATGAACTTCAAAAAATCTTCCAGAAGCTTCTTGTTCTTTTAAAGCCTTTTCAATTAATTCATAAAACTTCAAGTCAAGCCAATCATCTTCCTGAACTAATTGTGTTTTATAAACCTTGTTATTTAAAACAAACCCATATTCGAATGGTTTTTTATTACTTTTCTTCCAGACATACTTATCCAAAATATCTGTTGGCAAAAAGTGCCCCTTTGAATGTGCTGCAAGTAGCTCAGTTATTTCTTTGTACATTCCTTTATCTATTCCATATTCCAGATCAATCGCAAAAACAATATTCTTAAATGCAGCAAGTATATCAGAATAGTTATTAATCTCTCCTAACTCAACAGTCAATAGTCCGTCTTGTTTTTCTGCAATACTTAGATGAGAAAACAATCCAATCGAATCGAAAACTGCAATAGTTTCTTTAATTTTTGTTTGCGTGAATCCTGATGAAAAGTTTTCATAACTTAAATTAATATAACCACTGCTCATACCACTATAGCTCCACATTAAGTCTTCAAATTGTGATTTTTTCAGGGGTAATACCGCAAACTGATTTCTGGAGATACTTACAATATGTAGCCTGTATTCAGAATGTTGATCTGCCAGTATTTTATTGAAAACCTGATGATATTGTTCTGGAAGAAACTGGGCATACTCTTTACTTTTATTTGAAAAATCGGCATCAAAAAAACTTCTGTACCGATATGTTTTTCCTTCTTTGTATAACGAAACCAACGCATCATATATAATAAAGCCGGTATCGCTTTCGGTATTATTTTTTTCAATTGAATAACTTAAGCTGTCGTATTTGAGTATATCCAAAACTGAAGCTGTTTTTTTATATACTTTTTCGAACCTCTCTTTTTGATTTAATTCCAAATAGTCATCCTCATTTATAAAGACAATACCTTTTATTTTTTTTAGTATGTCTGTATAACTACTTAGCTCTTTTCGATTACTGCTTTCAATAATTGATTTGTAAGTTTCTGTACTTAACAAATCTCTATCTAATAAATCATTTAAATATTTTGTAAGTTTTTCGGGCAGAAGAAAATATTCAATTTCGGTTAACTCATAAGCTCTCTCCACTAGTTCATACTCTGTCTTGATAGTTAGGTTTGTAACAAGAGGCTTTAGTTTCGTTTCTGTTTTTTGAGAAATTAAATTATTGGCTTTCAGTTTGTGCAAGAATACAGCAAGACTATCTTTCCAATGTTGTTCCTTTTCTTTTGGGATAACAACAGGAGCGGGCATAAAATGCATTAATGATCTTGTTCC
>CAYMSG010000090.1:0-10223 GCA_964392955.1 uncultured Chitinophagaceae bacterium
GAAGCTCCAGCAGCAAGGCAGAATGAATTGTTATAACCCAACAGTTAAATTGTAGTAACTGCGAAAGTACAATTACAATCATGATTGCACATCCCATAAATATGTGATAAATCCCGCCGTCTTGTTCTTGTTGCCGGATAAATTATTTCTATTTGGAAGCAGGAACAATCAGCAGGGCTTTATTACTTACACAGGCCATGTTCCGGGTGAAGCTGTCAATAAAAAACTTTTCAAGAAACCCTTTTTTTCTGCGTGCCATCACTAGCATGTCGAAAGGAAGTTGCTGTTCCAGTTGTTCCATTGTTTCAATAATGGAAGTGGACTCAATTAATTCAAATGATAGTTTATGCTCCTGAAATGTTCGTTGCAGGTTAAAGGCGTAAGTTTGAAACTTGGTTTCTTCTTTTTCTTCTTCCAGGGCGTATACATTGTACACATGTGCAACAGTAACTGCAGCATTGTAGATGTTGGCGTAATCCAAAGCCAGGGCAATTGCTTCTTTGTCACCCTTTTCGAAGTTGCTTGTAAATACAATTTGTTCTGGTTCTTTCCATTCAAATTTTTCCGGCACCAGCAAAACAGGAACCGGTGATTTTTCCATTACCCTTGCTGCGATAGAGCCGATCACTGCTTTTTTGAATCCGCTGGCACCCTGTGTTCCCATTACAATCAGATCCACCTCATTGTTGGTTACTGTATCGAGAATGCTTTTAATGAGAGGTGAACGACCTACAATACTGGCTACAGGCACAAGTGTATGTTCGTTCATCACTTTTTTCTTGAGGGCTTCCATTTGCAGCAGGAGACTGTTTTCTTTTTCCTGGTTGTATTGCATACGTTTTTCTTCAGTATCAATAAATGGGCTTTCAACTGCAGTATAAACATGATACAGTATAACTGCACCCTTTGCTTTTGTGGCAATATCCAAAGCAAATCGTAATGCTTTTTCGGCAGTTGCTGAGAAATCAGTAGGCACCAGAATCTTTTTCATGGCAAATAATTTGTAGTCAGGTAAAATAACAGATTTTCAAAGCTGTGAGAAATGAGCAAAATCATTTTTGCAGATGATTCGGATAGCGAATTGATTGATTTCAGAATGATGATTGATACTGAAGATTCATAAGGAAAAACAGGAGTAATAAAAGCAGGTGTTAAAAACAAACGCCACTGCATATTTGCAGTGGCGTTGTGCGTACTTCTAACTACTTATTTCGTACTTACTTTGTTTCTTTCATCAACTCTTTCACAGCAGTTTCCAATTGCTGATCGTTGCCCGTACTCACTTTTTCATTTTCGGGTTTCACTTTAATATGTGGTTCTGTTTGTGCATTCTCCAAATAATTACCATTGCTGTCTTTACAACCAACGGTTGGTGCGCCCCAGCGGATACCTGTATCCATCAAACTTTCCCAGGCTGCAAAACTACAGGTGCCGGGCACCGGCATACCAACCAGTTTACCAATACCAACTTCTTTCACCATGTACGCATAACAATGTCCATCACTGTAATTGCCTTCATTCGCTAATGAAATGCTTGGCTTGGTCCAGCGGAAGTTGGGTTCAAATCCATTGCTGCGGGTATCAGTGGCATAGTCCATGAACTTTTTACCGCTTAAGAACATGGCTAAATCAGCAACAAGATCGCCACCACCATTGTTACGTGTATCCACTACAATTCCTTTCTTCTGGAAATGTTTACCCATGATTTCTTCATAGGTGGTACGGAATGCACCATCGTTCATACCGGGAATATGTACATAGCCCAATGTGCCATTGCTCATCTTTTCCACTTCATCAGCATTGCGTTTTACCCAACGTGCATAAAGCAAGCGGTTTTCTTCGCCTGCTGAAATGGGTTTAATGGTCAATTCTTTTTTCGTTGTACCATCTACCAATACAAGCAATGTATTTTTTCCGGCTTTGCGGTTAAGGTATTGGGCAATGTCTTTATCAGGGGAAATGATTTCGCCATCGATCGATTCAATGATCATCCCTGCTTTTACATTCATACCTGCTTTGTCCAACGGACCATCTTTGATTACTTCCAGGATTTTAATACCATTGCCTTTGTAGTTCACATCATAGAAAATACCCAGCGAAGCGGTTGCATCAGCAGTAGGATTATTACCTCCACCATAGGCCGCACCACTGTGACTCACATTTAATTCGCCCAGCAACTCACTCAGCAGTTCACTCATTTCGTAATTGTTGCCAATGCCGGGCAAATGTTTTTCGTAATCAGGTTTGTAGCTGTCCCAATCAATACCATGGAACGATTTTGTGTAAAATGTATTCTTTGTTCTGCGCCATACATGATCAAATTGGTACTGACGTTCTTTCAACCCATCAACGATCATTTCACCATTGATGATGATACGGTCTTGCTTGCCGCTGTTGGGATCAATTTTAGTAAAGCCGCCATCTGTATTCAGGAAAATGCTTTTCTGCTCCTTATCCCACACCATGCTTGCAAAACCGGCATTGAGCGGCACCAGCATTTTTGTTTCTCTTGTACGGAGATTGGTGGTCCATAAATTCATACCACGTTCAAAACGGGCCAGGTAATACAATGTTTCACCATCTTTACTGATCAATGCATCGCCCATTGATGAGGAATGAATCGTGAGTTTTGCTTTGCGTTGTGTAAGACCATCCCAATCGATCACTACTGAATCTTTTGCAGGTTTCTTTTTTGTTGTATCTGCTTTTGCTTTTGTTTCTTCTGTTTCTTTTAATAAAGCAGCATCTTCTTTACTCAGTTTAAAACGATCAAATGCATCCTGTGTGAAGAACAGGGCATACGCATCGCTTTGTGCGCCACCGCTCATAGCTGCACCACGCAAACCATCACGGTTGCTGAACCACAACATGGCTTTGCCACTGTTGATCCACTTAGGACGTGAATCGTTAAATCCACTTTCGGTAAGGTTCACAATTTTTTTACCATCCGCACTTACCAAACCAACTTCACCAACAGCACTGCCGGGCATAGCATAATCAAACAGCAACCATTTACTGTCGGGGCTCCATTGGAAGTATTGATCGTTTTCTGTCCAGGCAAACAGGTAATCACCATTTAAAATGGTACGGCTTTGTTTTGATGCAATATTGTAAATGCGTAATTGATTCCTGTTTTCAATAAATGCAATTTCTTTTCCATCGGGTGAGTACACCGGTTGTGTATTGGTGTTTTTATTTTCAATAACGGCTGTTTCTTTTAAAATGGTGGATGCATAGAAATAAGGTTCTTCTTTGCGCTCCATTTTTGTTTCGTAAATACTCCACTTGCCATCTCGCTCACTGCAATACAAAATACTTTTTCCATCGGGCGAAAAGTTGACACTGTTTTCTGCTTCGGGTGTATTGGTAATGCGTTTGGTAACACCACCTTCCACACTGGTCACAAATACTTCACCACGATAGAGGAATGCAATTTCTTTTCCATTGGGCGACAGACTCATACCGCTTCCGGTACTTACACGAAATACCTGTTCTTTATTGTTACGGGCATCGGCAAGAATGCTAATGTTTACTTTTTGCGCAGCTGCACCGGGTTTCATGGTATAAATTTCACCATCATATCCATAGCTCAACAATCCATCGTTACTGCTGGTAAGAAAACGAACCGGGTGTTTTTTATAGGAAGTGAGTTTTTCTGATTTACCGCCACTCAAACTCATTTTATGAATGTTGAACGATCCGCTTTCTTCACTTAAATAATAAAAACCGCTTTCATCGGTGGTGAATACAGGGCTTCTGTCTTCTCCGTTAAACGAAGTGATCTGTTTGTGTGTATTGGTTTTGAAATCATACAACACAATATCTCTAGTAACAGATGATGTGTGATGTTTCCGCCAGATATTCTCGCCACCTACTTTGTTATGATAGATGAGCTTGTTGCCATCCTTGCTGAACTTTACATCTTCTGCGGGAGTCGTGAACAGTTGCGATACACGCCCGCCATTTACTGAAACACTGTAGAGTTCGGTCATATAGCCGGAAGGGTATTGACGGTTTGTTGGAAGATCCATGCGTGTGCCGCCAAACACTACATTCTTATTATCGTTGGTAAAGCTGTAAGGATATTCGGCCGATGAGTGATAAGTGAGGCGTTTGGCTTCACCACCTTCAACGGGAATCACAAATACATCGAAGTTGCCATAACGGTCGCTGGCAAAGGCAATACTTTTTCCATCCTTGCTCCACACAGGCATAAAGTCGTGTGCTTCATGCAAGGTTAAAGGAGTGGCTGTGCCGCCTGTTGAAGCTACTTTGTACAGATCGCCTTTGTAGGTAAACACGATTGTTTTACCATCGGGCGAAATAGAAGGATAACGAAGCCAGGCTGGAGACTGGGCAAATGAACTGACACTGATGCATACCGCCATCAGCAGCGAAAACATACTTTTTTTCATGCTTGAGTTGTTGTGGAAGTTTAAAGATAACAGGAAAATAAACTGTGCCGAAAGAATTTGATGGATGGCAGATTTGCTCAATAGCAAACGGTTGCTGCCTTGCGGGATGCCTTATAAAAAACGGGCTGTACATTGTACAGCCCGTTTTTTATGTATGATTTTGATTGCTTAATTCCAGGTAGCACCAAACACTTTTTTCAAAATTTCAGTAGTTCGTTTTACCGGGTTTTCACGGATTTCTGTTTCTTCCTTGGCGATCTGGTCAAACAATGCATCCACTGTTTTGCCAACCACGTAAGCTGTTAAATCCGGGTTGAGTTTGTTTCTTGTTGTGGGCAAACGGTTGTAACCATTCACCAGGTCGCCATAATATTTGGTGGCTTCCACTTTATCAAGCGAAGCTTTTACTGCGGGCGAAAACGCTGCGATCAGCTGTTCGGTTGTCTTTTGACGGAAATAATTGGTAGCCCCATCCTTTGGCCCTTTAATAATATTGATGGCATCAGTGATCGTCATTTGTTTGATCGCATTTACAAAAATGGGTGTGGCAAACCCAACGGCATCTTCTGCTCCCCGGTTGATCTGCAGGATGGCTTTGTCAACGGTTTGTCCCAACCCGATATTACGGAGCGTACGTTCCACTTTCTGAACTTCGGGCGGCAATAATATTTTGTAAAATTCGCTGCCAAAAAATGCATCTGTTTTATTGAGATTGGCGACGGCACGGGTAAGTCCTTGTCCCAACGCTTGTTTGATGCCCTCGCCAGCCTCAGCCTGGGTAACTCCGTTACCGGTGCCGGTTGGCAACTGACTTAAAACTTCGCAAGAGGTAAAAAACAAGGTAACGGATAAAAATAACAGGTAACGCTTGATCATAAATTATCGGTTTTATATAGTAAACGGGTTTACGGTTGAAAAAGTTGCATACATCGTGCCGAAGATACTCTCTTTGCTGATGTGGCGTACTTCCGGTAATTTTGCGACCTGTTAAAATGAAGGCAGGTGCAGTACAACCTTGCTTCTGCAATTACAGACAAATAATTATGAGCACACATTTATCTGAACAAGAGATCATTCGCCGGGAAAAATTAGCCGAACTCAACAGGTTGGGTATTGATGCTTATCCGGCTCCTTTGTACCCCATCACCCATTATTCAACTGCTGTTAAAGCCGGTTTTAACGAGGAAACGAAAGAAGAGTACAAAGATGTTTGTATGGCCGGCCGCATTATGAGTGTAAGAGATATGGGGAAGGCTTGTTTTGCAGTGATTCAGGATAGCCACGGCCGCCTGCAGGTATATGTACGCAGAGATGACATTTGCCCCGGCGAAGACAAGACATTGTATGATGTCGTGTTTAAAAAGTTATTAGACATTGGCGACATCATTGGTGTGAAGGGGTATGTGTTCACCACCAAAACAGGTGAAACAAGTTTGCACGTAAAAGAACTCACCGTTCTTACCAAATCATTAAAGCCATTACCGGTGGTGAAGGAAGCAGAAGGGCAAACCTTTGATGCAGTGACTGATCCGGAATTCAAATACCGTCAGCGTTATGCCGATCTCATCATCAACCCGCAGGTGAAAGATGTATTTGTAAAGCGCACCATCCTTATCAACACCATTCGTGAATATTTAAATGAGCATGGTGCACTGGAAGTAGATACGCCGGTGTTGCAAACCATTCCCGGTGGCGCTGCTGCCCGTCCGTTCACCACGCATCACAACGCCTTGGATGTACCCATGTATATGCGTATTGCAAACGAGTTGTATTTAAAACGTTTGATCGTTGGCGGTTTCGATTGGGTGTATGAGTTCAGCCGTAACTTCCGTAACGAGGGGATGGATCGTACCCACAACCCGGAGTTTACCGTATTGGAATGGTACACGGCGTACAAAGATTATTTCTGGATGATGAATGTTACAGAAAATCTGCTGGAGCGTATTGCCATTGCATTGCACGGCACAACCGATGTGCAGGTAGGCGATAAAACCATCAGCTTTAAAGCGCCGTTTAAGCGTTTATCTATTTTCGAAGCCATTAAAGAAAATACCGGCATTGATGTAAGTGGTTTGGATGAAGAAGGATTACGCAGTGTGTGCAAACAACTCAATATTCATGTTGATGCATCGATGGGTAAAGGCAAACTGATTGATGAATTATTTGGCGAAACAAGCGAAGCAAAATGCATACAGCCAACATTTATCATTGACTATCCGATTGAAATGAGTCCGCTTACCAAGAAGCACCGCAGCAAAGAAGGATTGGTAGAACGTTTTGAGTTAATGGTGAATGGGAAGGAAGTTGCCAATGCATACAGTGAGTTGAACGATCCGATCGATCAGCGTGAACGTTTTGAAGACCAAGTGAAGCTGAAAGAACGTGGCGATGATGAAGCGATGTTTATTGATTATGATTTCCTCCGTGCATTGGAATATGGTATGCCGCCAACAAGTGGTATTGGTATTGGTATCGATCGTTTGGTGATGTTGATGACGAATCAACCTTCAATACAGGATGTATTGTTGTTCCCAATGATGCGTCCCGAGAAAACAGTCGAGTAAGTTTAAAGTTAATGGTTTGTAGTTGTGAACTACAGTCAAAATATAACCGCAGTTGGAAACAGCTGCGGTTTTTTATTGCAGAGTGGTAAGAAAAATAAATTGTATTTTTAATGAAGAATGAACAGAGAGCAGATCATACAACAACTAAAAGTAATTAAGCCGGTACTTGCAGAGAAGTATGGACTTACAGAGATTGCATTGTTTGGCTCTTACAGCCGTGATGAAGCAAAAGCGGAAAGTGATCTTGATCTGCTGATTGATTTTAAACATTCTTCTGCCGCTGCTCTTTTTGAAACCTACGATTTGCTGCAACAGACCTTCTCTACAATACCTGTACAGGTGGTTACCCGTAAAGCAATCAAACCATTGTATTTCCAGGCAATAAAAGACGAACTGATTTATGCCTAAACGGGAGGACAAATTACTTCTCATCGACATTTTGCAATCGGGGGATAAGATTGCCGCTTACACTAAAAATATTGCTTTTGCTGAGTTTGTAAAGAACGACATGATGATCGATGCGGTTGTTCGTAATCTGGAAATTATCGGCGAAGCATCGAAGCTCATCAGTACTTCAACAAAACAAATAAATGACGCCGTTGAATGGAGAAGGATGGCGCAGTTCAGAGACGTATTGATACACGATTATTTTGGAGTAGAAGTTGAGATTTTGTGGGATGTTGTGCAAAATCATTTACCACGAAATATTGAATTAATCAAAAAGCTGCTTGATGCAGAAAGAAAGTAAACCGCAGTTCAACGTAACTGCGGCTTTTTTATTCCATTCATCCAAATGCCACTGCATCTTTCAACAAAAAAATTATCTTCATCCCCTTAAAAAAATCAAGCATGCGAAAAAATGGATTCTTGCTGTTGTTTATTGCTGCTGCATTTGGTGCATCAGCACAAACAGCATTGACAACAGAGCAAATGCTCAAAGGAGCAGCACAGAAAGTAACCAAACCGCTTCCGCAGTTTGTGGAGTGGGTAGGCGATAACAGCTTTGTTATCCGCAGAGAAGGAAAGCAATACCTGCACGATGTGAAAACAGGTAAGGAAACAGATTATGCAGGATCGGTGATGACAACTACAGTGGTTGTTCCCGAAATCATCAATAAGGGCAACGATCTGTATTTGAAAATGGCGAATGAAGAAACCCGTCTCACCAACAATAAAGACGAAGAGAAGAACCCCGTTCTTTCGCCCGATAAACAGTATGTTGCATTTACTCGTAACAATAATCTTTTCACCATCAATCTTACCACTAAAAAAGAAACACAGCTTACCAACGATGGTACAGATGTGATCCTGAACGGTTACGCAAGCTGGGTGTATTTTGAAGAAATTTTAGGTCGTGCTACCCGTTACAAAAGTTTCTGGTGGAGCCCCGACAGTAAGAAGATTGCTTACATGCGCATGGATGAAAGCGAAGTGCCGATGTTCCCGATCTACAGTGAAGAAGGACAGCATGGGTTTATTGAACGCACCCGTTATCCTAAAGCAGGCGATAAAAATCCAGAGGTAAAAGTAGGCGTGGTTGCTCCTGATGGGGGTGCAACGGTGTGGGCCGATTTCAATCAGAAAGATGATCAGTATTTTGGAATGCCACTATGGAAACCCGATGGCAGTGCGTTGTGGATCCAGTGGATGCCACGCACACAGGATAACCTGAAAGTGTATGAAATGAATCTTACTGATGGAAGTAAGAAAGTGATCTACGATGAAACACAAAAAACATGGGTTGACCTGGATGATCAAAACCGTATTACATTTTTGCAGAACGGAAAACAGTTTATTCTGCAAAGTGATGCCAGCGGCTGGAATCATTTGTATTTGCATGACATGAGTGGCAAACGCATCAATGCGATTACCAGCGGAGCATATACGGTTACAGCTGTAAACCTGGTAGATGAAAAAAACAAACTCGTCTACTTCACCTGCCGCAAAGACAACAGTGCCCGCTACGACCTGTATAAAGTAAAAATGGATGGTACCGGTTTAATGCGATTGACATTTGGAGACTATACACACCGCAATATCCGTGTATCGCCCAACGGAACTCATTTTGTAACGTCTTATTCCAATGTTGCAACACCTGATGTAATGGTGGTGGTGAATAACAAAGGCAAAGTGATTCGTGAGTTAGGTAATGCAGCGGGCGAAGCATTTGCAACTACCACATTGGCAAAAACAGAATTGCTGCGTGTAAAAAGTGAGGATGGCAAATATGATCTTCCTTTCCGTATTGTATGGCCATTGAATTATGATAAGAATAAAAAGTACCCGGTCATGATCAGCATTTATGGTGGACCGAATGCTGGTACAGTGTATGATGGCTGGGCATTAAACATGCAGCAGCAGTGGTGGGCCAAAGAAGGATTGATCCAGGTAGCTATGGATCACCGTGCAAGCGGCCACTTTGGAAAAGAAGGGATCAACTACATGCATCGTAATCTTGGTTATTGGGAAATGAAAGACTGGATCACCATTGTAAAATGGCTGATTGAAAATGCCGGTGTAGATAAAAACAAAGTTGCCATCAGCGGGTTCAGTTATGGTGGGTATATGAGTGCGTATGCATTAACCTACGGCGCTGATTATTTTACACATGGTTTGGCCGGAGGCAGTGTAACCGACTGGAGTTTGTACGACAGCCATTACACCGAACGTTTTATGGATACACCAAAAGAAAACCCGGAAGGTTATAAATCATCTTCTGTTTATACGCATATTGATAAGTACAAAGGATTGTTGCGTATCTATCATGGTACTATGGATGATAATGTGCACATGCAGAATAGCATCCAGCTGGTGAAAAAATTACAGGAGAAGAAAAAGCATTTTGAGTTTATGCTGTATCCCGGTGGCCGTCATGGCTGGCGCAACCTGCCCAACCAGGATGCACACAGCACGAATGAAAACAATTTATTTATTTATAAGCATCTGTTAGAACGAGAAGTGCCGAAGGAAGTGTTGCGTTAAGATGTTTAATTGATTTATATGAAAACCGGAGTGATGAGCTCCGGTTTTTTAGCATTTAAACTTTGGCGCAGAGAAAGAAGTAAAAGAGTTAATCGTAGAGATTATACTCTGCGATTGCCTTTGCGTTCTCTTTTCTCTGCGCCAATAACTACGAATAATATTATTCTCCAGTCCTCCACAACACCAATCCTACTATTGTAGAAAGCAACGTATACGTTACTCCGAAAATCAAAATATCTTCTTTCGGATTTCCATCGAAAGA
>CAYMSG010000091.1:0-10188 GCA_964392955.1 uncultured Chitinophagaceae bacterium
ACCCGCCGGGTTATTGTCTTTGTACTGTGTCATGTAATTGGCACGGTTCACACCTTCGTAAGCCGATGTCCAGATTTCAGTTAATGTTGAATTTACCGGGGTATGTGTATAATCATCGATTTGTTGTAATGCCAGTACATCCGATGCGTTTTCGCCACCGCTTACTGCATTATCAGATGCAATATCACCAATGGGTACAACCTGGTTGATCCATTGCAAGGGCGTGTACACACTTACCGCCATGGTACGGTAATCAGATTCTGATGCGAGATAATCCAGTTCCGTGATTCTGAAATCTTCACGTGGATTATAGTCGACCCACTTCTTACAAGAGGCCAGCATAAGCATCAACACAAACAGGCTTGCTATATTTAATGTTATCTTCTTCATTGTTATAATTGTTTTGATGGAAGATTATAATTTGATGTCAAGGCCAAACGCAAATGTTCTCGCCTGGGGATAAGCTCCACGATCAACACCGGTATCAAGAATACCACCAGCGATCTCGGGATCAAATCCAGTATATTTTGTGAATGTAAATGCATTCCTTACCTGCACGTATAAACGCAGACTCTTGAATGCTTTCTTTCCTACTGTTGCAGGTAATGTATAACCCAACTGTAGGTTTTTGATCTTTACAAATGATCCATCTTCCACATATCTGTCTGATACACGGATATTGCTGTTGGCATCTGTAAACGAATAGCGTGGAGTGCGAGCATCGTTCGTTGTACCGGGACCAGTCCAGCGACCTAACACATCTCTGAATTTGTTGGAGAAGTTAGCATTCCGCTCGTACGCCCTGTAAATATCATTCCCAACAGATGCATAGGTGAACATATTGAAGTCGAAATTTTTATACTCCATTGAAAGATTCCAACCCAATGTAAAATCAGGGAACGGGTCACCGATCTGTGTTTGATCGTCAGCATTGATAATGCCGTCACCATTTACATCTGCAAAACGGATATCGCCGGGTTGAGCACCATTTTGTACAGGTGCTTTTGAAATATCATCAAATGTCTGGAACAAGCCAGCTGTTTTGTAACCATAGAAATAACCGGGAGTAAATCCTTTTTCAAAAACGGTTACGCTTTGCGACTGACCATTGAAATAATAACCGCCCAGAATTTTAGCAGTACCATCGCTGTTGGTTTCTGTTACTGTATTTTTTGCAGTTGTAAATGCAAGCGATGTATTCAAACGGAAATTCTTACCAAAGGTTTCAGTGTAAGCCAGTGTTAAGTCAACACCTTTGCTTGATGTAGAACCGATGTTGGCTGTTGGAATAGGAACTGTACCGAGGTAGAACGAAGCAGAAGGCGTAAACAATAAACCGTCTACATTCTTCTGGAAGTAATCAGCCGATAAAGAGAATTTCTTTTTAAAGAACGTGATATCAAATCCAACGTTCATCTGCAATTGTTTTTCCCAACGCAATGCGTTGTTAGCTGCAGAACCTACAGTAGAACCCGGATAAAACACATCGTTGAATGTATAGCCGTTACTGTTGGCAGTAGGACCATAACTTGGACCACCGGTAACAATACCCACAAACTGCGGACTTACATTTTCGTTACCAATCGAACCATAGCTACCTCTGATCTTTAAATAATCAATGAAATCAGACTGGAAGAAATCTTCGCTGGAAGCTACCCAACCCAATGAACCGGATAAAAAATTAGCGAATTTATTATCAGTACCAAATGCATATGATCCATCACGACGTGCTGTAAACGAAGCAAGGTATTTGCTTTGGTAATCGTAGTTAACACGACCAAAATAAGAAAGGTTACGACGGAAGTATTGATAATAGTAACCTGTAACAGCGTTTGAATTGGTAGCTGTATTGTTTCCGGTAGCGGCTGTAAAATCTGCAAATTCCCATGAATTAAACGGAACGTCCTGACGGGTTGCACCTGCAGCATTACCCGATGTTTTTGCTACTGACATACCAGCAACCGTTTCAAAACTATGATCATTACCTACTGTAAAGTTGTAGTTACCGAATGTTTCCCAGGTATAATTGAAGTTGCTGGTTTTTTCATGTGCTACACTGTTGAAACGACCTGCAATTTGATTTCCCTGTGCATCCATTGAATTTTCCACATTCAACGGACCGTAAAATACAAGCGGTGTAAAACTTTTTGCATTACCGTCGTATTTGGTATAACCAAAACGGGAAGTAAGTGTAAGGTTTTTGATCACCTCGTATTGTAATTCAAACTTACCGTAGAGTTTGTTACCGATGTTTTTATTGTACGTATTCTCCAACTTGGTAAGTGGATTGAAAATTTCTGATAACAACAGGTTGCTGTAACCGTATTTACCGATCGTGTTCGGATCATTGTTTAATACAGGAACTGTTGGGTCAAAATTCAAGGCGCTGCCCAACACACTGTTGAATGAATTTTCCTGGATTCCTCTTGAATCAAGCAACACACCAGTTGTGTTTAAAATAAATTTGAGTTTTGATGTAAGATTGAAACTCAGGTTGGCCGTAAGGTTACCACGGTTAAATCTTGATTTATCATTACCGCCCACAATACCTCCCTGGTTGGTATAACCACCGGAAAGGAAGAACGACATTTTATCGCTGCCACCACGTGCAGAAACGGAATGCGTTTGGAAAGTTGCATTTTTAAATACCTGATCTTGCCAGTTAGTACCAACACCCAGCGAACTGATGTCGGGGAAAATAAGATTACCACCAGCGGTAACACTTCCTTCATTTACCATCGCTGCATATTCGGTTGCATTCAGCACTCCAATTTGATTCATCACCTGCTGCACACCATAGTTGCTGCTGATGCTGATCTCTGTTTTCTGATTCTTGCGGCCACTCTTGGTTGTAACAAGAATAACACCGTTACCACCCTTTACACCATAAATAGCGGTGGTGGCAGCATCCTTCAACACATTGATCGATTCGATATCAACGGGGTTGATGGAGTTGAAATCGGTTAAAGTTTGTGGTACCCCGTCAATAATTACCACAGGGTCGGTGCCCGAGAACGAAGGAATACCACGGATGAGCACCGTTGGTTTTGAACCGGGCGAACCGCTCTGGATCACATTTACACCAGAAGCACGGCCCTGTAAAGCTTCTTCCGTACGAACGGGTTTCAGCTTGTCAATATCTGCGGCCTTGATGGTTGAAATGGCACCGGATACTTTGGTGACCTTTTGCGTACCATACCCTACCACAATTACTTCACCGAGGTCGGTACTGCCGCTAACTTCCAGTTGGATGTCGGCTGTGGCACCGGTAACGGTGTAGCGATAGCTTGTCATTCCAATATAAGAGATCAGCAGCACCGAACCTCTGGATGCCTGAATGGTGAAACGACCATTCGCATCGGTGAGTGTGGAAGTGGCTGCACCCTCCACCTGAACAGTGGCACCCACCAGGGCTTCACCGTTTCCTTTGTTTGTAACGCTTCCTGTTACAGAAAGATTCTGTGCGAAAGCAGGCTGTAAAAAAGTGCCGAGGAGAATTACAAGACACAGAATTGTGTTCTTACATTTCATAATGCAATCGTTTTAGTTATTAAATATAATCGAAGGGAATTGAGAACTTAAAACTACACTACTCCACTACAGATAAGAAATATTCAGCCCCATCATTACTACATCAGAAAATTCAAAATATTGATTTTCAATAGTTTTATACTACATCATTACTACATCATCAGAAAATTCTTATTTTCACTATCTAATTGCATTGCCTGCGATGAAGAAATTGCTGCTATTCCTTTGCCTTCCGTTTTACCTGCTGGGTCAAAACAGTATCGGTTTACCCGATGTGATCAATTATTCCAAACAATCGTACGCAGCCGGGCTCCAAAGCTGGGATATAAAGCAGGATGCCAACGGCATTATCTATGTAGCCAATAACGAAGGACTTTTGAGTTTTGACGGGCGCTTCTGGACCCTTTACCCTCTTCCCAACAAAACCATTGTACGATCTGTTGAAATCGGGCCCGATAATAAAATCTATGTCGGCGGGCAGGATGAACTGGGTTATTTTGCCCCGGCATCAAATGGGCGGCTGCAATATCACCCCCTCAATGCCGCCATCCCGGCAAAAGACCAATCCTTTGGCGATGTGTGGGATATTGTGGCCTATAAAAAAGACATCTTCTTCCGCACGGCCAACCGCATCTTTAAGTTTACCAATGGAGCCGTAGCCACCTTCCGGTCGGTGCAGGAATGGTCGTATCTGGGTATTTGCAATGATCAACTGTTTGCCCACGATTTTAAAGCAGGGTTGATGCGGTTCGAAAACAATGCGATGAACCCGCTTTCGGTGGAAGGTTTACTCCCCCCCGGCGACCCTATCACCTCCATTTTATCGGGTGCGAAAGACAGTATGCTCATCACTACCCTGAAGAATGGTTTGTTTCTGCTGGCCTCTAACCGCATCAGTAAAGTTGCATCGCCCAACAACAACCGTTTTGAAAACGAACGTATCTACGCAGCCACTACTATTAATAAGGAGTGGGTGGCATTGGCCACGAGCAGCGGTGGTGTATACATTACCGACTGGAAAGGAAACATCATCCAGAGTTTTTCAAAAAATGAAGGACTGCAAAATAACAATGTGCTGAGTATTTTTCTGGACAACCAGCAAAACCTGTGGCTGGGACTTGATAACGGTATTGATTTTATAGCATATAACAGTGCCATCAAACATATCACCCCATTTCAACAAGATGGCTCGGGTTATGCAGCCATTATCTATAAAGACCGCTTGTTTACCGGTACCTCTAACGGGTTGTACAGCGTGGCACTGCAGCCCATGAAAGATCTCAGCTTCAGCAAAGGAACGTTTACTCCTGTTGCAAATACAAAAGGACAAACATGGGGACTGGCTGAGATCAACAATCAACTGCTGCTCGGTCATCATGAAGGTGCATTTGTGATCAATAACAATACCGCTGTACAATTTTCAAGCAACCCCGGCTTTTGGAATTTCGTACCGCTGTCAACTACTTTTCCGGCACCACAGATCATAGCCGGTAATTACAGGAGCTTACAGTATTTTGATTTTAAGAATCAACAGTTCGTAGCGTCAAGAGAGGTACCCGATTTTATTGAATCGTCACGCTTTGTAACCATCGATGAAAACGATCATATCTGGGTATCGCACCCCTATCATGGAGTATATGAACTGGAACCTGCAACCAACGGACGCTTCAACATTAAAACCTATACCAACCAGCATGGGCTTCCCTCTGTTTTAAACAACCATGTGTACAAGGTGAAAAACGAAATTGTTGTTGCAACCGAGAAAGGTGTTTACACATTCAACTCCACTGGCAAAAAATTTGAACCGGCTTCGTTTTATAAGAATATTCTTGGCGATCAAAGTATACGTTATTTGAAAGAAGATGCTACCGGCAATATCTGGTTCATCCATGAAAAAACATTGGGCGTTATTGATCTGTCGGGCAAAGAGCCAACAGTGATCTATTTACCCGAACTCAATAATAAAATGCTGAGTGGGTTCGAATTTATTTACCCGGTGAATGAACACAATATTTTCCTGGGTGGTGAAAAAGGCTTCTTTCATATCAACTATGAGAAGTATAAAGAAAAGGCACCCAACCTGCAGGTGCAGATCAGGGCGGTACGTATTTTTAACCAGGGCGACAGTTTATTGTTTGGTGGCTATTTTAAAAATGTAAATGAGAAACAGGTGCAGGATGCAGCCGCAATTCCATCTGTACAAAATAAATGGCGAACCATCCGTATTGAATTTGCATCGCCGTTGTTTGGATTGCAACCCAATTTAGAATACAGTTACCGACTCACCGGTTTTGAAAAGGGATGGAGTGAATGGACCAAACGAACAGAGAAAGAATACACCAACCTTCCTGCGGGGAATTACAGCTTTGAAGTAAAAGTACGGAACAACCTCGGCAACGAATCGGCACCTGCTGTGTATGCATTTAAAATGCTGCCACCTTGGTATCAAACTACATGGGCGTATATTGTTTATGTGTTGTTGTTTGCAGCCGGGGCATATTCTCTGTTTAGTTGGCAGCAGAAAAAATTTGAACAGCAACAGGCGAGGTATGAAGAAGAGCAAAAACGACTGCGATATATTCATGAGCTGGAGCTTAACAAAACAGAAACAGAACTGGTGGCACTGCGGAATGAAAAACTGGAAGTGGAGATCAACTTCAAAAACTCAGAGCTGGCATCATCGGCCATGCACCTTGTAAAAAAAGGCGAACTGCTGACCAAAATCAAAACAGAACTGGCGCATGTAATGAAAGTGACCGACAATCCGCAAGCGATCAGCGAATTGAAAAAAATGATCAAGTCGCTGGGCGAAGATGATAACATGGATAAAGAATGGGAAAACTTTACCAAGCACTTCGATAAAGTACACAGCGATTTTATTGTGAGCTTAAAAGAAACACATCCGTCCATCACCAATAATGAAATAAAACTCTGTGCTTACCTGCGCATGAATTTAAGCACCAAAGAAATTGCACAGTTGATGAATATCTCGGTGCGTGGTGTGGAGATCAGCCGTTACCGGCTGCGTAAAAAATTAGGCATTGGTACCGAAACAAACCTGTTTGATTATTTGATACAGTTGCATAAAGAAGATTAATAAACTGATTGCTGGTATTAACAAGCATCTTCCATTTACAACAAAAAAATATAAACACTGGTGTTTATAAATTACCAATTTTGGGTAATTTCATCAAAACTTAGAACTATGGGACGTAACACTTCGATTTCCTTAGGCGATCATTTTGAAGATTTTGTTGACAAAAAAGTATCATCTGGCCGGTATAAAAATGCCAGTGAAGTGATACGGGCAGGGCTTCGTTTACTGGAAGAAGAAGAAATAAAAATTGCAGCTCTCCGGAATGCAATTGACGAAGGTTTTGAAAGTGGTTTCGCAAAAAAATTTAATCCACGGAAACATCTTGCCGGGTTAAAAGCCGCAAAAAAATAAAAATGGCCCGATACACTCTTTCAAATAAAGCAGTAGAAGATCTTTCTGCTATTTGGGAGTATACATATGAAGTATGGTCTAAACTTCAAGCTGAAAAATATTACTATATGCTGCTGGACACATGTCAACATTTAGCAGATGGTGCACTATCAGGCAAAGCCTATCCGGAAATCAACCATGAAGTTTTCGGCTACACAGCAGGCCGACATATTATTTTTTACAGAAAAGCAAAAGGAAGCGGAATTGAAGTTGCAAGGATTTTGCATGGGCGAATGGATTTGAAAAAAAGAATTCAAGAATAAATTCCACACATAAATCCAGGTACTGCAACAGTTCCACAACATTGTGTTGTCTTAAAATAAAACACATCACCTCCGCATCTGATATCCATCACACTCCCACCTGACTGTCTTCATTTGGCAGCAACTGATTTTTGTCAACATTTGGTATTGATTCATATCAGCCATGTTTGCCACGCTCAAAAAGATGCTCCATGAAACAGGCTTACTCGGCCGTTTCTCTTTTCGATTTTTCGGGCAAACTCTGCAACCCCGTTTCGAATTCAGTGAGTTTGTGCGGCAATGCTATATGATCGGCTACAAATCGTTTCCACTTGTAGGGCTTACGGGTTTTATCATGGGGCTGGTGCTTACCATGCAGCTGCGTCCGGCATTACTGGATTATGGTGTGGCTACCGAACTGCCCGAAATGGTGGGCATTGCCATTGTACGGGAAATTGGTCCGGTAATTACAGCATTGATCTTTGCCGGAAAGATCGGCAGCAGCATTGGTGCCGAACTGGGCAGTATGAAAGTAACTGAGCAGATTGATGCAATGGAAGTAAGCGGCACCAATCCCTATAAATATTTAGTAGTAACCCGAGTGCTTGCCTCAACCATCATGTTACCACTGCTGGTAATTGCAGGCGATGCTATTTCACTCTACGGATCATACATTGGAGTCAATATCAAAGGTGTTACCAGTTTTCAACTATTTTTTAAAATGGTGTTCGATGGCCTGGCCTTCAGCGATGTGATACCTGCATTCATCAAATCGTTCTTCTTTGGATTTGCCATTGGCATGATCGGTTGTTACAAAGGCTATTATGCAGAAAAAGGAACCGAAGGTGTGGGACGTGCTGCCAACTCTGCCGTGGTGGTAAGTTCGGTAGCAGTATTCATCATTGATCTGCTGGCCGTGCAGATCACCGACCTGCTTGGTTTAAACTAAACAAACAATGTTACAGGAACAAACCATAACAACAACATCCACTGAAAAAAGACAGGAGCTGGTTATTTCCATCAGGCATTTGTACAAATCATTTGGAACGAATCATGTGCTGAAAGATTTTGATCTTGATGTGTACAAAGGTGAGAACGTAGTGGTACTCGGCAAATCAGGTTCGGGAAAATCGGTACTCATCAAATGCATTATTGGTTTACTTCAACAGGATGCAGGCGATATAACCGTGTTACATGATGATGTAATCAACCTCAACATGAAAGAACTTGACGAACTGCGGGCCAAAGTGGGGTTCCTGTTTCAAAGCAATGCGTTGTATGATTCAATGACAGTGCGTGAAAATCTTGAATTTCCATTGCGCAGGCATTGGATAAAAGTAACTGCAAAAGAAACGAATGATAAAGTAATGGAAGTATTGACCAATGTTGGCCTTGCACATACGGTTGATATGATGCCATCAGAACTTTCAGGTGGCATGCGCAAACGGATTGCATTGGCCAGAACATTGATCCTTGACCCCGAGATCATGTTGTATGATGAACCAACAACAGGACTTGATCCCATCACTGCTAAAGAGATCAGTGAACTGATGCTGGAGATGGGTGAGAAATACAACACGTCGGCCATTATTATTTCACACGATATGAATTGCATTCGCATGATAGCCGACCGCATTGTAATGCTGATCGATGGTAAATGTTATGCACAGGGTACCTATCGTGAACTGGAACAGAACAATGATCCGCAGGTAAAACAATTTTTTGAACAATGGCAAAGCAAACAATAAATACTATCAAACTGGGCATCTTCATCATTGCCGGACTGCTGCTGCTCATTCTTGGCTTATACCTGATTGGCAGAGACAGTAATCTCTTCAGCCGCAACTATGTGTTGAAAGCAAGGTTTGAACATGTGCAGGGTTTAACACCCGGGAATAACATCCGTTACGCAGGCATACAGGTAGGCACGGTGAAAAAAGTGGCCATCATCAGCGATTCTTCGATTGAAGTAACCATGCTGATTGAAGAAGACATGAAACAATTTATACGGGTGAATGATGTGGTGAGTATCTCAACCGATGGATTGATGGGAAATAAATTGCTGCAAATAACACCTGCAAAAGACGGATCTCCCTTTGCAGTGAGCGGTGATATGCTGCGCACAAAAAAAACCATCAGTACCGATGAAATGTTGAAACTGCTGAACCGCACCAATCAAAATGTTGCTGTAATATCCGAGGATCTGAAAAACACCGTACAGCGAATCAACAACAGCAAAGTATTATGGGAAGTGCTTGATGATGAAGCATTACCCAAAAACATTCTGGCAACGGTTCACAACATACGCTCAGCAACAGTAAAGGCCGACCAGATGGTGAACGATCTGCAAACGATCATTGCTGATGTGAAGCAAGGCAAAGGATCACTGGGAAAAATTATTACCGATACGGCCATTGCATACAATTTAACCGAAGCCATTGAAAAAATAAAACAGGCAGGCAGCAATGCCGATTCCCTGGCAACAAACCTCCAGTTGTTAACACAATCAATAAACAATGATGTAAACAATGGTAAAGGAACGATCCACAGTTTGTTGAAAGATTCGGTGTTGGTGCAAAAGCTGAATAATAGCTTGCAGCATATTGAAAAAGGGACCGAGGGCTTTCAGCAAAATATGGAAGCGCTGAAAACTAATTTCCTGTTCAGAGGGTATTTCAGGAGATTGGAGAAGCAGAAGAAAGAGTTGCGAAAAGAAATGATGAATGAGTAAAATCAATTTCCTTGCTCAATTATACTACGCTATTGGTAGCATTTTTTGATTTTACACAAACAAAGAAATCAAGGTATAAAGTCTTTAAAATTTGATGAAATAAGTTACTTTTAAACAGTTCAAAGTTCTTTGAAGTAGTTTAGTTAACAGCATTTCAACGGATAAGATTACTATCCCTTCGGGATGGTAATGCCGGG
>CAYMSG010000092.1:0-10147 GCA_964392955.1 uncultured Chitinophagaceae bacterium
TTTGCTTTTAGTACGATCTGCTGGTTCTGTACTTCCAGTATATACATTTCATCTTTTGAAACAGCATTGCTGAACTGCAGAAAAACAGTTGCTTTTGTTTTTACGGCCTTACTGCTTTGTGCAGTTGTTTGCAAACCGCATTGCTGTTGTAATTGCTGTTGCAGGTAAGCGGCCTGCTGCGTAAAGATGTCATCAAATGAAATAACCGCATTTGCTGAAAGTTTTACAGGCTGTCCATTCAATTGCTCAATTTTTACAGGAACCGGAACAACAGCGTTTAGTTGTTGAGCCTTGATTGTAGTGGCAATAAACAGCAGGAATACGAAAAGCGTGTGTTTGTACATGTGGTAAAGATAGCAACTGCTTCCTGTGTGATGAAAAACGTAACCAGGCTTTTCTGTCCGTTACTCTGTTTTAACAAAACGCTCATCATATTTTTGAAGAAACAATAAACGGTTCGATTATTTTTAGTAAAACTTATCAGTATGAAATTCACTTTGCTTGCAGTCGCTTTACTTTTTATGCAAACCCTCATTGCACAACAAAGGGTACAGGTATTTGAGCCGGGTATTATCTCCAGTGGCGGACAGTTTGGCTTAACCATTTCCCCCGATAGTAAAACTGCATTCTGGGTGTATTCCAACGGAGCAAGAGATACGCTGCAGATCATGCAATCGGTAAAACGCAACGGCAAATGGCAAAAACCTGTTACAGCTGTTTTCTCTACACGAACTGCAGCATGGAAAGATATTGATCCCATGTTTACACCCGATGGAAAAACCGTGTTGTTTCAATCGAACAGGGCAGTACCGGGTAAACCCAACCGCAAAGGGTTTGATATCTGGGCATCACATCTTACAAAAGATGGCTGGAGTGAGGCGGTGCATTTAGGGAATGTAATAAACAGCGATTCTTCAGAATCCTATGCATCAGCAACACGGAAAGGCGATGTGTATTTTATGAAGAGCAATGAAGATGGGAAAGGTTCGTCGGATATTTATGTTTCCAGGTTTGTGAAAGGAAGCTATCAAGCACCCATCAACATTGGTGCGCCGGTTAATACAACAGCAAGAGAATCGAATCCGTTTATATCACCCAAAGGCGATTACATCATTTATTTTTCCAGCGATCCGAAAGGATTGGGTGAAGTGGATCTGTACATCAGTTTTTATAAAAATGGCAAATGGAGTGAGCCGAAGAATTTAGGTGCGCCCATTAATTCTGCTGATTCAGAGTTTTGTCCCTTTGTACATGAAAAGGAAAAACGCCTGTACTTCAGCCGACAGCAAAAAATACCCGGTACCAATCGTATGGTGGAAGAGTTGGTTTGGATTCCGTTTGATGTAAATAAGTATCGTTGATCTTGCTTAACCGTTAACTCAACAACAACAGCCTGTAACTAAGTTGCAGGCTGTTGTTGTTTTTTACTGCATTTAGTTTTACAGCAGGGAAGTAATAATGCTCATTTTCTTATTGCATTGTTCATCTAAACCAAAAACTATTTACAATGAAAGCGATTTATGAATCACTTATTTGCCTGTTGCTGGTTACACATAGCTATGCACATGGCATACAACCCGACAGTTCCGGTAAAGGAAAAAAAGGAAATGTAGAATATGGATGGAAGATTGAAGCGGGTGAATCATTCTCAACCATGTCAGTGTCTGATCTTTCAACACGAATATCACTCACTCCGAAATTATCGGTGCTTGCAGGGATATCATTTGTGGCAGATGATTTTCGTTTGGGGCGTTTTGTAACGGGTGCACAATACCAGCAGGGAGGCGTGCATGTTGCAACCAAAGATGTGACTGCCGGCAGTGGTACAATTTCCCTGCACTATCTGAAGATTCCTGTTCAGTATCATTTTTACCTTGGCCGCACAAAGCGTTTGTTTGCAGGCGGGGGAGGTTACATTGCTGCACTTGTGTCACATAGCTCGGAGCAACTGAGTTTGAATTACGAAGAAATAAAAAATCATGATGCGGGGGCGATCGTAACGATTGGATTCCGGTTAACAGCACGTTTTATACTGGAAGGCGGTATTCAAAAAGGATTGGTAAACATCGATGTGTCTGAAACCCGCCGTACGTCACGAAACGGAATGGCGTTTTTGTTACTGAGTTACACGTTGGGTTCTTCTTCATCGGGTCACATAAAAAAAGCTACGCTTACCTGTCGCAAGGCGGGTGGCACACAGGCTTATTGATCAACCTGTTTTTTGCTGGTTTCTCTGGTTTGTCGGAGGCAGGTTTTTCCTGCCTTTCTTTTTACATACGAGTCGTACTTCGCAAACAGCCCCTTAAATTGTCGCTATTGCACCGTTGAGTTTTTGAACAATGCTTTTAAGTTTGTTATATTCTTTCAAAATAAACGAAATAACATGCACAAGATCACTCCTTTCTTATGGTTCGACAATAATGCCGAAGAAGCCATGAATTTTTACATATCAGTATTTAAAAATTCAAAAATCATTTCAACGATGCCAGGTCCTGACGGAACAGTCATGGGTGTAACGTTTGAATTAGATGGCGCAGAGTTTAAAGCAATGAATGCAGGTGCAAGATTCAAGTTCAATGAGTCGATCTCGTTTTTTGTAAATGCAGAAACACAGGAAGAAATTGATTATTACTGGGAACGATTAACAGCCGATGGTGGAGAAGAAAGTATGTGTGGCTGGCTGAAAGATCAATTTGGTTTAAGCTGGCAGATTGTGCCACCGGTACTTGGACAATTACTCAGTCACCCGGATCGGGCAAAAGCAGACCGTGTGATGCAGGCGATGTTGCAGATGAAAAAGATTGTGATTGCTGATCTTGAAAAAGCTGCTCAATAATTTTTTGTAGATTACCGTTTCATCTCAAACCATTCATCATGCCTGCAACAACCAACTGGCCCGAAGTCATCAAACCTTTGCTTAAAAAATACAAAGGCAAACAACATCCGCTGGAATATAAAAATACTTACCAGTTGCTGGTGATGGTGGTATTGTCGGCACAGGATAGCGATCGTAACATTAACAGCCTTGCGCCGAAATTATTTGAAGCCTATCCCAATATGCAGTCGCTGGCCAAAGCAACAGAAGAAACACTGTTTCCCTACATCAGCAAAGTGCGCAACTTCGGCAACAAGGCAAAATGGTTAACAGGTATTGCACAGCAGATCAAAAAAGATGCTGCTATACCGCTTACGTTAGATGAGCTGGTGGCATTGCCCGGCATTGGTCGTAAGTCGGCTTGTGTTATTTTACGTGAAAGCGGAAAGCCTGCCGAAGGTGTGATTGTTGATCTGCATTTGGTGCGTGTGGCTCCAAGGTTGGGTATTGCCACAGGTACCGATCCCAAGAAAATTGAAAAGCAGATCATGGACGCATTGCCACAGAAAGATTGGGATGCCGGTATGGCCATGTCGTTTTTAGGAAGAGAAATCTGCAGGCCCAAACCAAGCTGCGACAAGTGTTTGATGAATACGGTTTGTGCGTATTACAAGGCGAATGGTTAGGTGATATTGGAAAGCGGTTTCAAATTGATTTATATGCCTGCGTTTGTTTCTGTTTAGTTGAAAGAGGACAATGATCAATCATAAATCAAGAAGGTAAAAAAGAAAAGGAGTTGCTGCAACAACTCCTTTTACCAAAATATTCAATCAGAAATTTGGTTCATCGGCACTCGGCCCGTAACTCCCCGGAATCGGAATATCAAGCAAACGAAGATATACGCCCAGCTGTGCACGGTGATGCACCATCTGGCAAAAACAGCTTCTGATAAAATCACGTTTTAAGTCATCCACATAAACAGCATCGCCATTCCGCATTACCCAACGTTCAGTGAGGTCTTCATCCGATGCTTTCGTTAATGCATTTTTTCCTTCTGCTAATGACTTTTCAAAATAGCTGAGCAATTCCTGCTCGTTTGTAACTGTTACTGGCTGGTAGGGATTCGCTGCAAAGTCAAGTTCTTTTGTATCAAGTACAAGTTCAATCCACCAGGGGATTTCAGCCACATGTGTGGCCAACTGTTTCAACGTCATACTTTTTTGATGTGGCTGCCAGTGAAAAAGATCAGCCGGTACACGCTCCAGCATTTTACGGGTTGTTACAGCTTCCTGATTGAGTTCGTGGAGAAATGATTCGGTAAATGTCATGATGTTTTGATTTTGAAATACAAAACAACAACCAGGCACTGACAACCCTATGGCAGTGTGTTTTTCAACTTCAAAAAAAAATTAATAACTCACCGGCAATTGCTTCATGAATTCAGATATGCTGATATGGTCTTTTTTCTGAAAAGGCTGGTCAGATACCTGCAGGCTTTTGATACGCATCAACTTAAAATCACGGTAATCTTTTCTTAAATAGCACCAGCCGATCAGGTGCCAACTGAATGCATAATAAATGAGACCAATGGGTTCTAACTTTCGTTTACTGCTCTCTTCTTTGGCATTTGTATAATCGAGATGAATGATTGTTTGATTGGTGATGGCTGCCTGCAATTGCGACAGGTATTCAAAGTTCATTTGAAGGTTAGGGTGCATCTGCATGCGAATGCTGTCATCGAGAAAATCCAGTTTTTCTTTTTGTGAGGAGCGTAAAACAGCCTTCACTTTATTCAATGCTGATGAATAATGTTTCTGAATCGATTTGTCAGCAAAGCCATACACCAGCGATTCCGTTAACAACAAGGCATTTGCTTCTTCACTGCTGAAAGCGACAGGCGGCAGAAAATAACCCTGCACTACAAAATAACCACGGTTCGGTTCAAAACTCACCGGTATACCCAATTCCACCAATGCTTTTACATCACGGTAAACAGTTCGTACGCTGATGTTGTATTTATCAGCGATCTTTTCTGCAGCTACATATTTTTTCGATTGCAGCAGTGTTACGATTCCTAAAAGACGGTCCATCCGGTTCATCTGGTAAAGTAAATGGATTTTTCAATTATCGGAAAAAATCAATAGCAGTTGTTGTATTACTGAAAAATAACTTTATTTATGGTATGAAAAATATCGTGTTATTGCATGGCGCCATTGGTTCAGAAGATCAATTACAACCCCTGGCCGGTTTATTGAAGAATGATTTCACCGTGCATCTTTTCAATTTCAGTGGACATGGAGGTAAGTCGTTTGGAGACGAGCCTTTTTCAATACAGGCATTCGCAACCGAAGTAGAAGAATATCTTTCAACACAGAAAGTTGACCAGGCTGCTGTATTTGGTTACAGCATGGGTGGTTACGTGGCGTTGTATCTGGCAAAACAGCAACCGCAATTGTTCAGTGAAGTAATAACACTTGCCACAAAATTTCATTGGGATGAAACAATTGCAGCACGAGAAGTTGCAATGTTGAACGCCGACGTTATCAGTGAAAAACTACCAAGTTTTGCAGCGCAACTCCAACAACGACATCAGCCAAACGACTGGAAACTGGTGTTGGAAAAAACAAAAGCAATGCTGCTGCAAATGGGGAATAAAAATCCACTTCAGTTAATTGATTATACTGCTATCAGCACGCCCGTGCTTTTATTACTTGGTGATAATGATAAGATGGTGACAAAAGAAGAAACGGAAGATGTGCAAAAAGCTTTACCCAACAGCCGCTTTCAATTACTGGAAAATACAATTCATCCCATTGAAAAAGTAAACCTGGTTTTGCTGGCTGATATTATTCGTGAATTTTGCAAGAACGAAAAACAACAATGATCAGAGTTGCAACAAAAAAAGATTATCCTGTTTTACTGGATGTGTGGGAACAATCAGTAAGAGCCACGCATCACTTTTTGCCGGAAGAGTATTTGCAGGAAATAAAATTGATGCTGCCGGCGATCTTTCCTTCGGTTCCGGTTTTTGTTTTTGAAGATGAAACAAAACAACTGCTTGGATTTACAGGCGTAGCTGATGGTAAAATTGAAATGCTCTTTCTTCATCCTGATGCAAGGGGAAAAGGGATCGGCAAAATATTACTGCATTATGCCATGTACATGATTGGTGCATATGAGCTGGATGTGAATGAACAAAACGAACAGGCTGTTGGATTTTATCAGCACATGGGCTTCACCGTTATTGAACGAAAAGAAAAAGATGGACTGGGCCGGCCGTTTCCGTTGTTACACATGAAGTATGATGAATCTGCATTGCCGGAAAACAAAAACGGATAGAGTGAAACTCTATCCATTTTTATTCATCTCTACAATATTATTGACCCGTTGCGGCTTGTTTTTCACGGATCACCTTTGCAAAGTTGATGTATTGATAGTCGTCAAGGGTTGTGCGGTTAAGTAAGAGTTTATAAATACCGCCTTTAAAATTCACCGAGGTTTCAATTATATCATTTTTTACAACCGGTTTTGCATTTGTTTTGCTGTTGATGAGTAATTCGTGCATTACACGACCGTTCACCGTTGCAGGAATGGGTAACTGATGGAGGTGAAGAATAGTAGGCACAAGATCAACATTTGACGTTGGCAAATCGCTTTCAAATGATTGTTTGAATGAAGGCCCTGCCGCCAGCAATGCAATATGTACTTCATACGGACTTAAACTGCCATGTCCGGCAACACCTCTGGAATAACTCATGCCTGCATATCCTGCTGAATTTTTTTCATCGTTCCAGTTTACATCTACTAATATATCGGCCATCCGTTCTTCGTGATTCCAATGAATGCTTTCAAACGAAAGTGTACCGGCAATATGTCCTTTCGTATCGCCTTTTTTTGCAGCTTTTGTAAAAATAGCACCGATCCATTCTTCTGCCTGTAATGCGGTTACAATCTGCTGCAGCAAATCTTTGTTGTGATCTTTAATATAAATAGCGCCACCGGCAACTACAACATCATCGGATTCTTTTTCTTTTTTTAAGCCTTTGCGGATAAGAAATTCAACAAGACCGTCTTTTCCAACATGTGTAACAAATCCATGATCGGTTGAAATAACAATATTGAAATTATCCGCTAATCCTTTTTGTTCAAGGTCAGCAAGGATACGCCCAAACTGTTCATCCACCGATTTAATCGATGCTACCGCAGTTGCTGAACCAATACCATCAGCATGTGCAGTGCCATCCGGATCAGAAAACCAGATGGCACTTACCAACGGCCCGTCTAAGCGAAGTCCGTATTTCATCAATGCATTGGCGATCCATGCATGCCTTGCTGTATTTGGTTTGCCGGCGGGAGGAATAGTGCCCGCTTCTGCAATCACTTTTTCTTTGATGCTTTCCGGTAAGATCATCGCAGGATTAATAACAGCTCCGCTTACCGTATGGTTTTGCATCAACGCCTGACCTGTGGTGCCGGAACTGAATACCATCATGTCTTTCCCATGTTGCTTTAATACTTCTCCCAATGAAACGGCTGTGATCAAATGTCCATCCAGCGCTTTGCTGATGGCATTTAATTCAGCTGCATCACCTGTATTTAAACTTTTGGTTGTACTGACCTGCGGGAAATAAACACTGTTGCCCATCAAACCATGCGTGCCGGGATAACTGCCGGTAGCATACGAGGTGGCATTCACTCTTGTTACAGTAGGGAATACACTGTGATGTGCTTTACCATAACTTGCCCGCTTACTGAAGGCATAGAGGTTAGGCATTCCTTCGGCTGTAATATAATCGGGTCGTAATCCATCAAAGAAAACAATCAAGGTACGGATACTGTCAGTTTGCTTTTTTTGCGCAAACATTGAAAACGTAAACGCCAGGCAAAGTATAAGACTGATATTTTTTTTCATGTAATTGTTGTTGTAAGTTGTTATCATTTATCCCACCAAACTTTTGTATCACTGTTATCGCCGCCCATCGCTGTTTGTGCAGCAGCAAGGTTCTGCGGATTGAGCGATTGCAGGTAAGTAGGATAGGGTGCCCGTGAAGGAAATTTATTTTCTGCCGGAATACCGGTTCCTCTTGGTAACACAGGATAGCCTGTTCTTCTTTTTTCAAACCATGATTGATAGTCCACAAAGAAATAGGCATAATACTTTTGCAGCATGATGCGTTCCAGTTGCTCTTCAGTAGATGCATTTTCATCATATATCACACCCGGTTGTGTTAAGTAACCTGCAGGCATTGTAACCGCCCATTGATTCATCGAAGCGGTGATGCCTGCTTCGTAATGCTGCCTGGCTGTTTTACCTGTTACAAATCCTTTCAATGCCAACTCTGCTTTTATAAATTCTACTTCTGCATAGGTAAGCATTACACCTAACGAAGGAAGTGTGCGCATTACATCATTGTAACTTGAATTGGCACCTACCTGGTATTCAGTTGTGGTTGGATAACCGCTTTCAATTCCACGATACACACTTGCTCCGTTTACTGTAATAGGGCGTACCCAAACAGTGCGACGTGGATCATTGTCTGCATTCATTTTATCGAGAAAAAATTTGGTGAAATAAGTACCGTCTCTCCACTCTAATTGTCTTGCATTGTAATATGGATTAAAGTAAGGAAACGTGCCGGGGAAACGGAAGATCGCTTCATCGGCATTCGAAGTAAATACCGGAAACTGTGCAGGATTGGACAGTATTGCATTGATCTGTTCCGTAATGTTCAGCTCGCCATCTCTTTTCGACAAGCGGAGTAATAAACGAAGCTTGAGTGAGTTGGCAAACTTCTTCCATTTTACAATCCCTGCATTGCTGTTTCCACTTACTGTATTGGCATTGTAGAGCATATCGCCACCAAACGTAAGAGCTTTGGTTGAATTGAAAAGAACATTTGCTGTATCAAGATTTTTCAACAGCTGGATATAAATATCTTTTTGCTTATCAAAGGCAGGCTGAAAAATTCCTTCTGTTGCTTTGCTTGCCTGCGAAAAAGGTACATCGCCATACAGATCTGTAAGAATAGAGTAGGCCCATGTTTTATAAACCAGTGCAATAGCCCTGTAATTATCTTCTTTCAATGTTGTAGCAATATTGTAGATGTCTTCTATATCGATAAGATAATTGTAGAAGTTACTCCATACGCCTGCACCCGGATTTACCACATAGCGATGCAAGCCTTGTCCGCCCGGGCTGGAACGTGGTGCATCAACCTGCATCAGCTCATGTGTAAAACCACGGCCGGCCTGGATTGTTGTACTTACTATACGGTGTTGCAACTGTCCCAGCATTACGCCCGGTGTAATTTGTTTCGGACGATTGGGATCTGTATTCAGCTCTTCGAATTTTTTTGAACAGGCTGCCAGCAGCAACACTGCAACAAGAAGAGTGGAAAAAGAATATCTGAATTTCATGCTTGTTTGGTTTTAAAATTTAAAGGTGAGGTTGATGCCCATGTTTCTTGTAGACGGGAATTGTGTTAACTCAACACCCGGTGTAAGTGTTCCATTGTTGAGGTTGCCACCTTCCGGATCGAAGCCGGGGAATTTGGTGAAGTTGAACAACTCACGTCCATACAATGCTATGCTGGTTTGTTTCACCCGCAGTTTGCTTAAAATGCGTTTGGATAAGTTAAATTCAAAACGTACTTCACGGATCTTTAAAAAGGAAGCATCGAAAATATTTGTTTCCGCATTGCTGATCTGGTAATAGTTGTCGTAATACGAGCTGGCTGCAACATTCCTGGTATTCGGTTCATATTTCTGTGAAGCACTGTTGTAAACTACACCCTGGCCAACAATGCCCTCATCACGTCCGGGTAAGGTCACTTTTGTTTTACCGAGCGTATTGTTCTTGTGATTGGTTTGAGAATACATGCTGCCACCCATTTGTCCATCGAGTAAAATGCTGATACGGAAATTTTTGATCATGAATTCATTCGTTAAACCTGCTTTCCAGTCGGCAAACGCATTGCCCCATTTTTTCTGAACCGGATCCAGTTGTGCCGGTAATCCGTTTGTACCATAAATGATTTGCCCATCGGGAGAGCGTTGAAAACCTCTGCCGTACATATCGCCCATGCGTCCGCCCACTCTTGCTTCAATACTCACGTTGCTGTTGTGTGCATAGATCACCTGGTTAGTAATTCCTTCCGCCAATTCTTTCACATAACTCCTGTTTTGGCTCCATACCAATGTGGTGGTCCAGCTGAAATTCTTATTCACAACCGGTTTTCCCGTAACTGCTACTTCCACACCACGACTGTTGATCAAACCGGCATTTACTAACGCACTGCTGTAACCGCTAACAGGATCTAATGGAATGGCTAA
>CAYMSG010000093.1:0-10145 GCA_964392955.1 uncultured Chitinophagaceae bacterium
CAAACCTGAAATTCCTTAAGGATTGATACAAGCACTTTTAGTTTTACGCTACCTGTAAACAAATACCTGTCAAAAAGCAAAAGGGAGCATGTGCTCCCTTTTACTTTTATATTAATCACTTTTATCCTCTCATTTTTTCTTTACAACACGCTTTCGCTTTCTTGTTTCAATGTACGCATCTACCGCTTTTTTTGTAGTAAGCCAGTTGCGGCCTTCTTTGTATGCATCTATTTTACCCTGCCTTGCTAACAGGCTGATGTATTCCTGACCATAAGGCGCCTGCTCTTCACCAACGATATTTGAAATGAGATCATATGTTTCATCATTCCCCGGCATTGCATGGATATAAATATTGAGCGACCGTTCCAAAGCCTGCGCCATCAACAATGCCAGCTTTGAATAATCAGCTTTGTTCGCAGCATTCAATGCATCATAGTATTTCTTACGGTCGTTTTTCAGGATGATAGCAGGGGGAAATCCATGCCGCATCAACAAAAGATTCATTGCTAATCGAACCGTTCTGCCATTGCCATCAAAAAAAGGATGAATCCACACCAGCTTATGATGAAATACCGTAGCAAGTAATACATCATTCAACCCCTGCGGATTGGTATTTATATATTCGATCAACTCATCCAGGAAATCAGAAACTTTGGATGCATTAGGAGGTGTAAAATTGGCACCAACAATACGCACAGCACCGTTGCGGATACGGCCTGCAAATTCATCCTCAATATTCTTCATCACTAAACCATGCAGGTTCAGGATATCTATACTGCGTAATACATACTTACTGTTTACAATACTGTACAAATAATCAATGGCCTTTTCATGATTAATAGCTTCAAAATGTTCACGCAATGTTTTACCGCCAATTGTAATTCCATCTTTCAGTACCAGAATAGTTTCCCGTAAACTTAGTGTATTGCCTTCAATACTGTTACTGTTATAGGTCCATTCCATGGCAAAGTTTTCACGGATGCGTTGTAAAGATGCATTGGGTAAAGGCCTTCCCTGTTGAATACGGTCTCTTTTTCCAAACAGCCGTTCAACAGTAGATTCTAAAGGGGCAATATTTTTCAGATCTACTCTCACGGTACAAAAATACTAAATATCGGGAAAATTTTAAATAACCTATCCGATATTAATAAACTATGTAAAAAAGGAGCGCCTCACCAGCGCTCCTTTACTATAGCAAAAACTATAATTAAGCTTTGTATTGAGGAATCAGGCTGTTGGCCAGTTCCACCATTTTCTGAATGCCATCTTCCGGTAATGCACCTTTCTTAAACTCAGCCAATACTTCAGGTAACTTTACTTCCATTTCATGAATGAAATGCTCTTCAAATTCTTTTACCCTGCGTACAGGTACAGTATTCAGCAAACCATTTGTACCGAGATAGATGATCGCAATCTGCTTTTCTACGGTATAAGGAGTGTACTGAGGTTGTTTCAGAATTTCTACGTTACGTGCACCCTTATCAATTACTGATTTTGTAGCAGCATCCATATCACCACCAAACTTAGAGAAGGCTTCCAACTCACGGTAAAGAGCCTGATCAAGTTTTAATGTACCCGCTACTTTCTTCATTGATTTGATCTGTGCATTACCCCCCACACGGCTTACAGAAATACCTACGTTGATCGCCGGACGGATACCTGCGTTAAACAGGTTACCTTCCAGGAAGATCTGACCATCAGTAATAGAGATCACGTTTGTAGGAATATAGGCAGATACGTCACCCGCCTGTGTTTCAATGATCGGTAATGCAGTTAAGGAACCACCACCTTTCACCAAATGCTTGATACTGTCCGGAACATCATTCATGTTCTTCGCAACGCTATCATCGTTGATCACTTTCGCAGCACGCTCGAGCAAACGACTGTGAAGATAGAATACATCACCAGGATATGCTTCACGGCCAGGAGGTCGCTTCAACAACAATGACACCTCACGGTAAGCCACAGCTTGTTTTGAAAGATCATCATAAATGATCAAAGCAGGACGTCCGGTATCACGGAAGAATTCACCGATGGCAGCACCAGCGTAAGGAGCATAGAACTGCTGAGGAGCAGGATCACTTGCAGAAGCGGCAACAATGGTAGTGTACTTCATTGCACCATTGTCTTCCAGTGTTTTCATTACACCCGCAATGGTAGAAGCTTTCTGACCAATCGCTACGTAAATACAATATACCGGCTTACCAGCGTCGAAAAATTCTTTTTGATTGATGATGGTATCAACAGCAATGGCAGTTTTACCGGTTTGACGGTCGCCGATGATCAACTCACGCTGACCACGACCGATTGGAATCATGGCGTCGATAGCTTTGATACCGGTTTGAAGAGGTTCTTTTACCGGCTCACGGAAGATTACACCAGGCGCTTTACGCTCCAATGGCATTTCGTACAAATCGCCGGTGATTGGTCCTTTACCATCGATTGGCTCACCCAATACGTTGATAACACGGCCGCTCATGCCTTCGCCCACTTTAATAGAAGCGATCTGTGAGGTACGACGCACTTTTGAACCTTCTTTGATGTCTTTGCCTTCACCCATCAATACCACACCTACGTTGTCTTCTTCAAGGTTAAGGGCAATGGCACGTACGCCGTTTTCAAATTCAACAAGCTCACCGTAGCGAACATTGTTCAATCCATAAACACGGGCAATACCGTCGCCCGCCTGTAATACTGTGCCCACTTCTTCCAGGTCAGCACCTACGTTGAAGTTGCTTAACTGCTGGCGAAGTATCGCCGAAATTTCATCTGGTTTAATATCTGCCATGACGCTTTATTTTAAAAAGTTTTGTTATCGGATGTTTTGTACGTAAATATTCTTTTCAAACTGTTTTCTGATATCACGCAGGTCACGTGCAATACTGGCATCAACAAGGTTGCCTTTGTATTCGAGCTGAAACCCGCCAATAATACCATCGTTCACCACTGTTTCCAGTTCTACATTCTGCAAAGCAGCATCTGTTTTTACTTTATTGATGATGGCTTGCTTTAACTCCTCACTTGCTGCTGTTGCAGTGGTAAGTTTTACCAGGTGAATATTTTTGATTTCGTTGTACTGCTCAATTACGGCAGCGGCAATTTCTGGCAGGTTGCTTTCACGTCCTTTCTGAATAAGCAGGGAAATGAATGCCGCTGATAAAGCACTTATTCTACTGCCCAGCACTTCTTTAACTATACTGTTTTTCTTATCGCTTTTAATAACAGGGCTGCGTAACAAATTGGTTAACTCACGGCTTTGCTTGCACGCATCCTTCAGGAACTTCATGTCTGCCTGTACAGCATCGAGCTGGTTTTGCTCCTGTGCGAGCACCACCAGTGATTTTGCGTAGCGGGTTGCGAGACGGGGATTCTGCATATAATAAATTCAGCTTTTCGCTTATTGCCATTAGCTGCAAGCTTGAAGCGTGCAGCTGACAGCTAGTAGCTTTCTTAATTCAATTTAATTTCTTTTGCAAGCGTATTAATATATACTTCCTGATCGGCTTTGTTAGCCAGTTCACGACGCAATACTTTTTCACTTACTTCAATCACAAGGTTACCAACCTGGTTCTTTACCTCTGTAATAGCAGCCATTTTTTGCTGGTTGATGGCAGCCTGTGCATCGGTAATAATTTTGTTGGCTTCTACTTTCGCCTGCTCCTTCGCCTCATTAATGATCTTATCTTTTGTTTCACGGGCTTCTTTCAGCAACTGTGCTCTTTCTTCACGGGCCTTTACAAGTAAAGCTTCGTTTTCGTTTTTCAGTTGGGCCATTTCCGTTTTTACACGCTCGGCCATTGCCAGCGATTCATCAATTGAATCTTCCCTTTCACGAATTGATTTCATGATGGGTTTCCAGGCAAACTTGCCCAGCACAAATAATACAATTGAAAAAGCCAATGTACTCCATACAACCAACCCTATATCGGGTAACACCAGCGGATTTACTTCGAGAAAAAACATATAGTGAAACAATTTTGTCATTTTAAAATTTACAGGTCTCTCGCCCTGTGCTTGAGACCTGTAATGAATTTTGCAATTACTGAGGATTGTTACCCAGCAGAGCAACCACCACCGCAAACAGCGCTACCGCTTCTACGAATGCAGCAGCAACGATCATGTTTGCACGGATGTCGTTTGCAGCTTCTGGCTGACGAGCGATGCCCTCAACAGCACCTTTACCAATTTGGCCGATACCAATACCGGCACCGATAGCCGCTAAACCTGCTCCAATTGCAGCAATACTTCCTACCATAGTTTGTATTTTAATTGTTACAAAAAACGTTGATTAATGATGCGCTTCATGATGATGTTCTTCGGTAGCCATACCAATGTACAACGCACTGAGCATGGTAAAGATGAACGCCTGTAAAAACGCCACCAGCAGTTCAATTACATTAATAAATACTGCAAACGGAACAGCCATAGCTGATGCCCAAACAGATTTAAAGATGAATATCAAACAAATTAAGCTGAGTACAAGAATGTGGCCCGCTGTGATGTTTGCAAACAAACGAATCATCAGTGAAATGGGCTTGGTAAATACGCCGAGTAATTCAATCGGCATCAGGAAGATTTTCATCGGAACCGGTACGCCGGGCATCCAGAAAATGTGCTTCCAGTAATCTTTGTTGCCTTTGATGTTTACCAGAACAAACGTAAACAGGGCCAGCGTCATGGTAAATGCAATGTTACCGCTGAGGTTGGCACCGAAGGGGAAGAAAGGAATCAGCCCCATCATATTATTGATCCAGATAAAGAAAAATACAGTTAACAGGAAAGGCATGTATTTCGCATAGTGCTTGCCGATGTTTGGCTTTGCTACTTCATCACGTACAAAAAGAATCAGTGGCTCCAGGAAACTTTGCAAACCCTTTGGTGCACTTTTTACACCACGCTTTTTGTAGGAAGCCGCCACGCTTAAAAAGATAACCAGGATCAACGTTACACTTAAGAACATGGAAGCTACGTTCTTGGTAATTGAAAAATCCCAAACCTTGGCTGTTGCTTCTTTGTCAATATTGCCTGCCTCATCTACCACTTTAATTTTACCCTCAAAGGTTTTGTAAGCATAATTGCCTACGTAAACCGCAGGTTCGTGGTGCTCGTCAACCAGTTTGGCTGATGAAAAAACTTCCAATCCCTTATCAGAATAAAGAATTACAGGCAGCGGAATGGAGGTATGCCCCCACAGATGCCAGCTATGGTCGTCACGGATATGCTCCAGGATAACCTTGGTAACATCCACGTTGGCCTCTTTGCCTTCCTCGCCATGGCCGGGCTCACCCGCCAAAACAGGAGCTGCAGTTAAAAAGAAAAATCCGCTGAAAACCGCTACCAGTAAGGATTTGAAGCTAAAAGAACGCATAGCCGATCTGAAATTTGGCGCAAAGATAAGGAGTGGCAGGTGAAAAAGGGGGAAACAGCGGAGGGAATACAGAAAAAAGTTATTCAGGCTGGTCGAGGCCCATTTTAATGCGTTCGGCTTTGATTTTTTCTAGCTCCCTGATATCATCGAGGTCTTTTGGACGGGCTACTGCCCGTTTATTTTCCAGCAAGTGATTGATATGCAAAAAAGGAACCTTGATCCCATCAATATTCGCTACCGAGGCTTCTTGGTAACATTCATCAAACGAAAAGTGCTCTAAACCTTTCATTGTGGTCATGATATCAAGAATAATTCCGGGGCCTACATAAAATTGAGACCAGCCCGGGACGAACTGAGTTGTTTCAAAGGATAAGAAATCGCCATATTCAAGATCAATAAACGTTTTTCTGAATCGCTTTCTGTTATCCAACGTGTCCTTTATCCAAATATCGAGATCATCAGTTACCCTGTTGTGACCATTAAAATTGACAGACAACCCTCCAACCATAATATATAAAACCTTATTATTGTTCAGTGTTTGCCAGAACTTCAGCAGGTCTTCATCCATTATATCCATAAACAATTGTTGGATTACTTCTTGTGTGTAATTACGGCCCTCTTAAACATAACTCCACGTTTTAGCATACGGCAGAAAAGTTTAAACTTTTCCTCGTCAGACATCAGAATAGCTTGTCTTCGTCTTAACGTTTCATGCTCCTCCTGTTTATCGTAGGGAATAAAGGTTTCCTGAACTTGTGAAATAGTTTGATTTATATTGTATTTCTTCTTTTCCACTCCCCGCAAGTTAAAAAATATCCTTTGCTTTACCTATTTACGCACCATTAAACTATTGCTTTCGAGAACTGCATTTCATGGAGTTTGGCATAATAACCGCCGAGCATTAACAACTCGTCGTGTGTTCCCATTTCTTTGATCTCCCCTTTATCCAGCACAATAATTTTATCGGCTTTGCGGATAGTTGATAAGCGATGGGCAATCACAATGGAGGTCCGTCCTTCGATCAGCTTATCAATGGCATGCTGAATCATCTGCTCCGTTTCGGTATCAACAGCAGAGGTTGCTTCATCAAGTATTAACACGGATGGGTTGAACAGTAATGCCCTGATAAAACTCAGTAACTGCCGCTGCCCCTGGCTCATGGTGGCCCCACGTTCCATTACATTGAAATCATAATTATCGGGCAGGCGCATAATAAAATCGTGCAGACCTATCAGTTTCGCTGCTTCAATTACCTGTTCCTTTGAAATTGCTTCGTTCCGCAGCGTTACATTTTCGGTAATGGTACCGGCAAATAAAAATACATCCTGCAGCACCACTCCTATTTTGCTCCGCAAAGCATCAAGGTCATATTCCTCGATCCTTACTCCATCCAGTTTAATGGCACCTTTTTGAATATGGTATAACCGATTGAGCAAACTGATGATGGATGTTTTGCCGCTGCCGGTATGCCCAACAATGGCCACCGTATCGCCCGCATTTACTGTAAAGGAAAGATCTTTCAGAACCCAGTTCTCATCGTTGTAAGCAAACCAAACTTTTTCAAATTCAATTTTACCGGCCACCTGTGTCATTGGTTTATAGGCATCGGCAGCCGACTCTTTTATTTCATCTGTATTATCCAATACCTTAAATACCCGCTCACTCGCCACCATACCCATTTGAAGTACGTTGAATTTATCAGCAATAAAACGAAGTGGGCGAAACAGCATGTTCAGCAAAATGATAAACGCCATGATTTCACCCGCCATTTTTGCCGCTTCGGTATTGGTAGTTGCAACTGCCTGCCCTGCACCAAACCATACCAATAAGCCCAGCGAAATTGCCAGAATGATTTCAACCACCGGAAAGAAAACGGAGTATGCAAAAATGGCCTGGATATTTGCGTTACGATGATCTTTATTGATACGGTTAAACTTATTGTATTCTTTCCGTTCCACTGCAAACGCCTGCACCACCTGCATACCTTGTATATGCTCCTGTACAAATGCATTCAATGCGGCCACTGCATTGCGAACCCGGTGAAAACTTTTGTTGACACTCTCTTTGAAATAATAGGTTGCAAGAATGAGAAATGGAAAAGGAATCAAACAGATCAATGTTAATTGCCAGTTGATATAAAACATGGTGAACAACACGGCAATGATGGTAAGCAAATCGGCCAGGATCGGAATAAACCCTTCGGCAAACACATCACTGATGGTTTCAATATCGTTCACCGTTCGTGTGGTTAAGGTGCCGATCGGTGTTTGATCGAACTGCCGCAGATTCAGACCCAGTATTTTTTTAAACACGTTTATACGGAGATCTTTCACCACTGTTTGTCCCAACCATGCAGTAAAATAGGAAAAGAAAAAACGAAGGACCGTTTCAACGATAATGAGTGCAATTTGAAAAATGGTGATGCGGATCACCATCTCCGCCATATTGTGCTGGATATAATCGTTCACGGTCATATTGATCAACCATGGCCTCACAGGCGCCATTGCTGCCAATACGATTGCCAGAATAATAGAGCTGTTAAATCTGCGTTTATACGGCGATGCATAACCGATGATGCGGCTGAGTAGTTTAAAATCGAACAACTGCTTTTTCCCTGCTTTCTGCTCCAATCGTATTTCTGTTTAGCGGCAAAGGTAAATCCTTTCGGTTTGTGGCCGAACTACATCCTATTAACCGGAAGCTAAAAAGGATGAGTGGTGATGTTTACGAGCCGGATTGCAGTTGATATTTCCGGGAAAAATAAAAAAGGGAAAAAATGCTGGCAACGATCCCCGCCACAGCAAATATGATTACGAGTTGCGAATAAAACGAAACCCAGTTGAGTTGCAGTTTCAACAATTCTTTTGATAACATCACGGTAATGCTGCCGAGGTAACCCCATGCATCCGCAACATAGATCAGGAAACCAACATTACCGGCAATGGCAAATGATGCCAGTAAACGTTCAAAGAAAACACTGTTGAATAATACATAAGCAATATACAATCCCAGGCCGGTGAACTGCATCCAGCTGGCACCGGAGATCAATTGTTGTTTGAACAAAACAGATGAAAGACCTGCCACCAAAAATCCAAGAATCATCAACACATGAATAATACGGAAGGCACGCATATTTTTTCGTACAAACACCAGCATCCCGATCATACCCAACACAACCAGTGAAGTAATGGTTTCCGTTTTGGCAAACACAGCAGCGTTACCACCATATCCTAACTCCGTCCACATATTACCCATGTAATTATCACGTAGATCACGCATAATAGTGAGCAGCAGATAAATAATTACGAACGCAATTACACCCGCACCGAACTGTTGCAGAAACTGTTTTCGCTCAGGCTGGTTCATAGGTAACCGAATCGTTCGTTCAGCTATATCATCCGCATCGGGGAACGGTGCTTTTTCCAATAAAAAATAAAAAAACAGTAAGGGTATTGCAAACAATGATGCGGTAGCAAATGGCATCCAGTATTCAGTAATATTCCATTCCAGCAGCAACCATTTCCCCACACTTCGGCTGAAGCCACCCGCAAAAATGAAGCTAACAGCCAGCACTACGCCAATAAAATCGGTAGCCCTTCTGCCTTCTACATAACTGAAAACAACACCCCACATAAAACCAAGCGTAAACCCATTCACTAAAAAACAAAGAATGCCCCATGGCGCAGGAACAATTGCAAAGAAGAACAAACTAAGCCAGGCACTTCCCACCATTAGTAAACTGGTTTTCCAGCGTCCATGCCGTTGCAGTTCAGAAATAAATTTGATACCATAAAACTTGCTGAGCATATAACCTATTACCTGGCTGATGATGAGTAATGTTTGATACGACACAGTACCAAACTGCAACCCATCAAACGTGGCAACTGTAAATGGCTTTCGAAAAGCAAAAATGGAAGCGTAGGTAAAAAAAACAACAACAGCTAGGTAAATAGCTGCTGCAATTTGTTTTGCTGAAAAAGCTGACGTTGTATGTAGTGGTTGATTCAAAGCAACGGGAAGATAATGGATTTTTTCGGGGTTGAGTCACCCGCTAACCATTACAGTTCGCCGGTTGCTTTGCGATATGCTTTAATAAAGATCGCTCCAAGATTTTTGTGCGGCGGTACATAATCCTTCATCAACTCATTTGCCTTTGGATCATTTTTTACAGATGCGGTGATCTGCTGCCAAACAGGTATCCATTCAATGTTTCGTCCATTACGGATATCATCATTTAACGCACGAAGAATCGGTTCGTTTACAGAATAGCTACCTACCTGCTTGGTAGAAATAATATGTGCATCTTCATTCACATTCAGAATTTTTGCCAGGTTCTGGTATCCACCACATGAACCCAGCATTACAATGCGTGATGAAGGCAGCATTTGCTGGATAGTATATTTCAAATGATAACTGTGTCCACGATGTACTACAAAACTTGGATTGATATTATTCTTCGTTAAGTAATCGATCAAACTTTGTTGTGCCTTTGCATCAAGATCTTGTTTATAATCCAATGGAAGATTTGCATAAATAGTATATGGTTTCCCTTTGGTGGATGTAATGGTTACCCATTCTTTTCCGGTTACAACTTTCCACTCTGGCTTACCGTTAAACAGTCCCATAAAATTGCGGAAGGAAATAATCCCATCTTCATCGCCATAAAAGAAAACATGCTGCACCACCCGGCCACTGTCATCAGCAATACTGTTGTAATCTACTTTATACACCGGCGGAATACCTAACCTTGCAGAAAGATCCAGGCTTGGATCTGATG
>CAYMSG010000094.1:0-2919 GCA_964392955.1 uncultured Chitinophagaceae bacterium
ATTTGCTGAAACGATAACAGCAGGAACACAAACAAAGCGGCTTTTTGCATACAAGAATGAATTGAGATTGTTGGATTGTAATATTAAACAGAAAGCATGGAATACTATTGCAAATGATTCCATTGTTTTGGCATACTAAATCCATAATTCTCAACAGAAAGTTTCATTTTTGCGATGCAGAGCGATGGTTCACCCATCGTTCGTGTGGCCGCCGGTGAGCGGCCAGGCTCAACCAACAACTTACATGAAACAGATCGCCATTTTTGCCTCGGGTGCCGGAAGTAATGCACGAAAGATCATTGAACACTTTAAGGGTCATGCTGCTGTACGTGTGGCGCTGATCGTTTGTAACAAACCCCACGCAGGCGTATTACTGATTGCAGAAGAACAACAGATACCTACCCTGCTTCTTGAAAAGGAACAGTTTTTTCGTGGAAACGCATACGTAGATGAATTGAAAGCCATTGGCATCGATTTTCTTGTACTGGCTGGTTTTTTATGGAAAGTTCCGGCTGCATTGATCCAGGCTTATCCGCAACAGATCGTCAATATTCACCCCGCTTTGTTACCGAAGTATGGGGGCAAAGGCATGTACGGGCATTTTGTGCACGAAGCAGTAATACGGAACAAAGAAACAGAAAGCGGCATCAGTATTCACCTGGTTGATGAATTGTACGATCATGGAAAAGTTGTTTTCCAGGCACACTGTAAGGTACTTGCCGATGACACGCCTGATACATTGGCCGCACGCATCCATGAACTGGAGCACCGGCATTATGCAGCGGTGATCGAAGAATTGGTTTCGTAAAAGCTTCCTAAAATATCGGCAGGCCCTGCTTTTTTCAGTTTTACCGATTATCATTGCAACAGTTTTGAAAAAACTTACCCTCTATATCATTGTATTGCTCCTGGCCAACAGCAGTGTTGCACAAATTCAACTGAGCGGCACTGTGTACGACAGTACCAAACGCAACCTGGTAATGGATGTGCAGGTGATCTGTACCTGCGGCACCATGAGTTTCACCGACAGTGCGGGTAACTATTCCATTTATGTGGGCGCCAAAGATTCTGTTTTCTTTTTCTTCAACAACCGCCCCACACAAAAATTTTCGGTGGCTTCGATCCGTGATTTCTCTGCATTTGATATTTCGATACAGATGCATGTACCCGGCCGTTACAAACAGCTGAAAGAAATTATTGTGTATGGAAAAAACCGTCGACAGGATTCCATCGACAACCGTGTGCAATACGATAAAGTATTCAACTTCGATAAAGGTGGTATTCGTTTGTCGGGCGGTGCTCCCGAAGCTGGTATTGGTGCCGGTATTGAACTGGATGCATTGATCAATATGTTTCGCTTTAGGCGCAACAGAAGTATGGCCCGTTTCCAGGAGCGCTTGATACGGGAAGAACAAAGTAAATACGTGGACTACCGCTTTAATAAAACCATCATTCAACGATTGACCACTTTAAAAGACGGACCCTTACTGGACGAGTTCATCCGGCGTTACCGTCCCGATTATGATATACTCACACAGGTGATCGATATTGAATTGTTCCTGTATATTCAAACAGCCGCCAAAGAATTTCAACACGAAAAGGGATTGTGAGAGAAGCTGCGAGCTGTGAGCTGCGAGCACATTGAAAACAATTGCACGGAGTATACAAGGTCATTCACAAAGAACACGAAGAAGGTTTTCAGTAATTCGCTGCATTCTCCTTTTCGCTGCGTGCAACTTTTATTTCTCCAACGGAAACGCTACAAAATAATAATTCAACCGTTGGTAATACTGTTCTTCAAACGTTGTTTGTGTGAGCGCTGTATCCTGTTTCAAATAATTTTTCAGCAGTGAAACTGCGTAGCTACGTTCAGTAAAAAAAACAAACAACTCCGCTGGTGTGGTTTCATATACATCAGTACCGCCGATGCCACATTCAAAGATGATGACGGGTCTGTCACGTTCAATCAATTGAACAGCACCTTTCAACACACCCAGTTCGGCACCTTCCACATCGATCTTCATCAAATCGATTTTCTTGTTTTGCTGCAACAATACATCATCGAGCCGGGCTGTTTTTACTTCAATGGTTTCATCGGTTTCATTGGCACGGTCGTAACTGCGTTTTTTAATGCCGCTGTACGATGGGTTGCTGGTAACATGGTTGAAACTGCTGTTGCCATTTGCATCGCTCAACGCAAGATCATATAATACAATATTTTTTTGCTGATGGTATTTTGCACGAAGCGATTGATAAAATTGCGGCAGGGGCTCAAAGCCGTAATGTGTACCGTTGGGCGATTGCTGCAGCAGCACATCCAGGATATCGCCGCTGTGTGTACCCACATCAACGGTATTGCTGTGTGCAGTACATACTTTGCGGATGATCTGTTTGGTCTGAAGATCGTACTGTTGATTTCTGGTTAATGCAACAGGTAGTTTTTTTACCAAACGTTTTAACCGCAGTAAGATGCCGGTATTGAAAAGCGGGGTCATCAATGTGCTACAGGTTTTTTTCAACGACTATACGAAGCAGCAAGATAACTTCTTTTACAGAGAAAGATTTACTTTGCTGTAAATTCAACCATGCAGCAGCTGAAAAAAATATACAATGCGGTGTTTCGTCCCTCGAAACTGGCGCTGCTTGATTATGCTATACAGCCATCACCCTTGTACAGCAAACAACAGCCGCATGATGCGTTGTATAAACTTATTGCTGCAAACAATAACAGCTATGCACAATTGCTGAACACGGCATTACAATATCAGCAGCAGTTTGTTACTATTCCAATCAACGAAGGAACAGATCATACAGTTGCCTCTTGGAAGAATGGTTTTTTCCCGGGACTTGATATGGTGATGCTGTACAGCTTGCTTACAACACTGCAACCAAAACGATATGTTGAGATCGGCAGTGGTA
>CAYMSG010000094.1:2929-9856 GCA_964392955.1 uncultured Chitinophagaceae bacterium
CCAAGCTGGCCGCCAAAGCAAAAGCCGAACAACAGCTTTCGTTTTCCATTACCTGTATCGATCCTTTTCCACGAAAAGAAATTACTGCTGTGGCAGATGAATGGTTGAATGTGCCTTTGCAACAGGCACCGCTTTCGTTATTTGAAAATTTGGAACCGAACGATGTATTGTTCTTTGATGGTTCGCATCTGTTACATGCCAACAGCGATGTGAAATGGTTTTTCCTGGAAGTATTACCTCGGTTGAAAAAAGGAGTGGTGGTACAGGTGCATGATATTTATCTGCCGTACGATTATCCGCAAAACATGTGCGATCGGTTTTATGCCGAGCAATACATGCTGGCTACGATACTATTGAGCAATCCTGCCCGTTACGAACTTCTTGCACCCAATTTTTATCTAAGTGAAGATGCAGAGCTGAAACAAATTTTAGAACCGTTGTGGAAGGAGTTACCGGGTGTGGAGAAGCATGGGGGATCGTTTTGGTGGAGGGTGAGGTGAAAGCCAGCTACTCTATTATTTTTAATTAATGATCACAGTATCAAAACCGAATACAAGTATATTTAAATACAATTAAATAAAATAAGTTCGAATGAGTTTCTTAAAGAGAATTTTTGGCGCTAAAGAAGAGCCGATAAAATCATATGATGAGTTCTGGGCCTGGTTCTTAAAAAATGAAGCTATATTTTTTGATGTTGTTAAAAATCGTAAAGACGTAGAGAAGCTATTCTTTGATAAACTTTCGCCCAAAATACAGGAACTGAAAGATGGCTATTTCTTTGTAACTGGAATGTTCGATAAAAACACAGCTGAATTAATAGTAACTGCAGATGGAAATACAAAAAATATTGTATTTGTTGAAGAGCTTGTAGAATCTGCTCCAAAAATTCATAGATGGAAATTTACCCCACTTAAACAAGCCCTCAATCTTGAAGATGTGAACATCAGTATGTACAACTATGAGTTCAATGGCACAAATCTGTTTTTTTATTCAAATGACAACCCTGACTATCCTGATGAGGTAGATATTTCAATCATTCATCACGACTGTACTGAGGAAAACAAAAAACAAATTAGCACCGGGGTTTATATTTTTCTTGATAACTATTTAGGTGAGCTTGATTTTATTACTAATATAGACAGTTTAAGTATAGTTGGGCTAAACGAAGCAAGTAAAGAACTAATTCCCGTTTCAAAACTGAAAGACTTTCTTAACTGGCGACAAAAAGAGTTTGTTGAAAAGTATGAAGTAGTTCGCTATAACACGGAGAATGATACCCATTCCATGCTGGAAGCCGAACTAGGAAATGGCACTAAATTGTTTGCTGTTATTAATACTGAATTATTGGAGTGGGACAGTAAAGCATCTCATCCATGGGTAGCAATATTAACATTGAAGTATGATGGTAGTAATAATAACGGAATGCCAAGTGATGAAGATTATGAGCTTTTAAACAAAATTGAAGAGGAAATAATGCAAGATCTTAAAGACATCGATGGATATCTTAACGTTGGGCGACAAACAGCAAACGGGGAAAGGGAAATCTATTTTGCTTGCAAAGACTTTCGCAAACCGTCAAAAGTTCTATATAAAATACAACAATCATACTCAGATAGTTTTGAAATTGAATACGATATTTATAAAGATAAATATTGGCAATCGTTTGAGCGATTTAGATAAAAAACAGCTTTACTACGTCGTCTGTTCGCAGGCGAGTCTGGTATAACCGACTCGCCGTTTAATAAGAAAAAAAACAAACACAACAAGTTCTATACAGGAAGATCATCTATAAAGTAGTAAACGAATCAAAATTATGAGTGCAAAAACAAAAAAGTTTTTAGACTATATCCCTTTTCTGATATTGGTTGTTTCTACGATAATACTTTTAACAAGAGTGAGTAACTCAGAAATATTACTTGTTTGGCAACATTATACAGGAGTCATTTTTCTACTGGTTAATGCAATCGTATTTTATATCCGACATCTTTTCGGTGTATTATTCCTTGGCTTTACGCTGCTTATTGGACTGATAGGATTGTTATCATATAGTCCGGCCATTACGACAACTTCATTTGGATTCGGAAGCGGTGAAGATGGATCAATCACACTTTTAAGATTTCAGCCAATATTCCTATTATGGCTGACCATATACTTTATAGTATCAGGAAGGTATTTTGTTGGAATAGCAAGTAGTAAATACTGGCAAGAAGTAAGGAATAAAGAAAGATAAAACATTACGCCGCCGTTTGTCGCCCAACTAATTAGCAAGTGAATATATTCATAAAAATAAATCATCAAGCTAGGTGCATATATGGTTGCTTAGGCGACCAACAATAACCAATCGGATCGTTCGAGATACAATTCAAAAAGCTTAAAAACAAAGTATTGATTTTTAAATTGCAAAATTTTATCTTTTTCTTATTTTACTAGGCGCAATTCATATCAGTGTATAAAGTCAAATCAACATATAAAGTATTTGCCGATAAGATCATGAAACATGACTCAGGTGAAGACTGGGTAAAATGGGCAATAGACATGGTTGAGAATGGGTATGAAAGTGAGCACTTGTATATTTTAGCAGGAAAAATGTCTCCATACAAATTATTTGAGATAGATAGTCTAGTTGAAAAGACATTATCTGAACTGGGTATCAAAAGACCAACTGACAATGAAGCTGTTGATGGCTATGCATATTACCTTATTTCGCAGGCTCTTTCAGGAATCTTGCAGTACACAGAGGTTTTACAAGAGCTAAAAAATATTTGTATCGCCTTAAACTATCACGATTCTCTATACTCATTTTATTTATTGTGCTATGCTTATGAAGATTTAAGACTTCGGGAGGAACAATATTACTGGCAAGGTGCTAACAGAACTAACATTAATTCAATAATAGAAGAGAAGTTTAAAGAGTGGATAGCAAAATTTGAAAGATCAGCTTTTAACAGTACCTAAAATCAGCCAGCCAATATGTGTAATTCACTTCATTGTTGGTCGCCTGACCAATCAATGAGTAGATATCATTCAAAAAGAGATTATTAACGCATGTACACGTGTGGTTGGTCGGGAGACACAACCACGGCGGGCTGCATCGTTCTATCATCTGCGTAGCAAATATCAGCGGTATTATTTCCCGTTTCAGTTGTACTTTGCTATTCCAAAATTTTCGAACATGGAACAAACAAACCTCGGCATTGGCACACGCCTGCAACATACACAACACGGTCCCGGTGTGATCGTAGGTATCCGATACGCCACCTATTTAATTTCCTTCATCCACAGCGGTGTAAAAGAAATTGATAAAACCGATACAGCGCTGGATGAGATCATCCCCGAAAATGTAACCGAAGAAATTGAAACACACAGCGAAGTGGAAAAGTCGCTGTTGAAAATTTTACGTTTGTGGAATGGCGTGAGCGAAGTGGTGCCACTCGGCGAAAAATGGGAAGGCGGCACAATGCTGCTGCAACCCAAAGACAAATCACTCAAGCCCAAAGAAATTCCGATTGAAGATTTCTTTCACAAAATTGTGATGCTGCGTGACCGTCTCCGGGTGCTGGAACAAAACATCAACAGCAACAAAACCCTCAGCGACGAAGAGAAAGTAAACATCCAGCAATACATTACCCGTTGTTACGGTTCACTCACCACCTTCAACGTATTGTTCAAAAACAAAGAACAATGGTTCGTGGGTGAAAAAAGCAACAAAGAAGATTAAAAATGAAGGCCACAACAATGTGGCCTTTTTTCTTCTCATATGTTTTTTTACAAATGCGCCTGTGCCACTACTTCCTGCTCCAGCTGCTTTGCTTTTGGGAAGAGAATATTATTCTCCAGGTGAATATGTGTATGCAGATCATCTTCAAATTCTTTCAGCTTGGCATACAATACACGATAGGTATTGCAGGCTTCCGGTGGTGCCGTGTACTGATCGCTGAGTGTTGCTATTTCATGAAAATGATCACCGGCAAATTCATGCTCGGCTTCCATCATCGTAATGGGATTTTTTACGGTACCGAAATGCGGCGCCTGAATTTGTACATTGTTTCGTTTGGCAGCTGCCAGTTGGTTTACATAAGGAAATAAAATGATCTCTTCTTTTTCGAGATGATGTGCCAGTTCATCGGCCACTTCGTTGTACAACCGTGCAATGGCTTTTGTTTCGGGACGGTGTGCCCCATGTACAAGAGCTACCTTGTTTGCATACTGTCGGATAAGTTCGAGATTGTTACTTACATAACCGTGGTGCTTTTCCACAATATAATTCGCCAGTTTATCCAGCGGCCATTCGTTGTAATTGGTATCGTTTGTTGGAGTTGACTGACCAATGCGATTCAGTTCTTCGGTCAACTGTTCGTAAGAGATATTCTTTTTTGCGCAGATCTCTTCCACGGTTACTTTACCCCCACAGCAAAAGTCGATACCGAATTTTTTAAACACATCGGCGGTACGGTAATCCTCCGTTACCAGTTCAGCTACTGTTTTTTCGTTTGTTGCTTGCATGATTTTGACAGAATTTGTTGCAACGAAACTACTGCCGCCTGCAGCCATGCTTTATGAGGCAAATCATAAAGTGCAGGTTTTACAAAACCATTACAAAAGGAGAAGGAAATTTAAACCAGGCTTTTTTCCATGTACACCACACCATCCAGCGGGTTTTCATAATAAGCTGTGGTTTCAAGAAAACCGGTTTGCTGGTACAGCCGTATGGCGGGCTGCAGTTTTTCCAATGTGTCGAGTTTCATTTTGGTATAACCCAACTGTACAGCATCTTTCAGCAACTGATCCACCAACACTTTACCGATCTTGTGTTTGCGGTAATACGGGCGTACATAAAGACGTTTCATTTCACAGGCGCCCCGCTCTGCAAGCGGTGCCAGAGCAATACATCCGGCCACTTCGCTGTTCCACTTGGCAATGTACAATACCCCTCTTGGCGGACCATACTTGCGCAATGGAAATTTTATTTCATCATCGATATTCTGAAAACAAAGGTCCTCATCCAGTTCCTGTTCGTACTCTTTAAACAGCTTCCGCACTTCATCCAACAACCAACCTTCCTGCTGTATATAAATTAACTCCGTCATTTGTTATATCTTAACTGCAAACTTACAATCTTAACGGCTCATGTTTGTACGAATTATCGTTTTATTATGCATTCCATCTTTTTTGTTTGCACAGAAATACCAGAAGCTGCATCAAAAACTGATTTTGGCAGATACACACAATGATATCCCTTCTTCATCCATTGAAAAACGTGTGCAGTTTGATACGGACCTGCGTGGTAAAACACATTCCGATCTCAACCGCATGTTCAAAGGCGGATTGGATGCACAGATGTTTTCGATTTTCTGTGATGGCGAACAGAAAGATCCGTATGCGTATGCCAACCAGGAAATGGACAGTGTATATGCATGGGTAAACAGAAACCCTTCAAAGATGATGCTGGTGTACAACCCTGCCGACTTTGCAAAAGCCATCAACGAAAAAAAACTGGCAACCATGTTTGGTGTGGAAGGCGGACATATGATCGAAAATGATCTCAGCAAACTGGATGCATTGTATAAAAGAGGCATGCGGTATATGACCATTACCTGGAATAATTCTACTCCTTGGGCAACGAGTGCAGCCGATGAAACAACTCCCGGCGGAGCTGTTAACTGCGAAGGAAAAAAGGGGTTGACTGAATTTGGACGAACTGTTATTAAACGAATGAATGAATTGGGTGTGATGGTAGACATCAGTCATGCAGGTGAACAAACCTTTTGGGATATTGTAAGCCTTTCAACCAAGCCCATCATTGCATCGCACAGTTGTGTGTGGAATATATGCCCACACCGGAGAAACTTAAAAGATGAACAGATCAAAGCCATTGCAAAAAGCGGTGGTGTTATTTTTCTCAACTTTTATGCAGGCTTTCTCGACAGCAGTTATGAACGGAAGATGGGTGTGTTTCTGCAGCAACGAAAAGCCGAAGTAGATTCATTGGTGCAAAACAATGTACAGCGTGATTATGCACGCATGATGGTGGGCGAAAAATACAAATCAATTACAGATGCCATGCGTCCGTCATTATCGCTGCTTATCGATCATCTGGATTATATTGTACAACTGGTGGGAGTTGATCATGTTGGGATGGGAAGCGATTTTGACGGAATTTCCGCTGCTCCGCTGGAGTTGAACGGAGTGGAAGATTACCCGCTGATTACAAAAGCACTATTGAAACGGGGTTACAGCAAGAAAGACATCCGTAAAATACTCGGTGGTAATTTTATGCGTGTGTTTGCAGCGAACATGAAAAATGTTGCAAAGTAGATTAAAAGACCTGTCAGTTTTATTTGTTGATTGCTGTGCGCCACTCCTGCGGTGTTACACCCAACTCTTGTTTAAATACCCGTGCAAAATAGCCGGGATCGTTGTAACCGCAGTCCAATGCAATGGCTGCAATACTTAAGGAAGGATCAGCTAGTAATTCTTTTGCCTTGTTTAAACGGATGATGCGGATAAACTTATTGGGTGAACATCCAGTAAGTGCTTCTAATTTTCGGTGCAGTTGCGAATGACTCATAAAGACCAACCTGCACAATTGCTCTACACTGAATTCATAATTGGTGAAATTAGCTTCTACCAATTCTCTCACTTTTTTTACAAACTCATGCTCTGCTTTTTCTTCTGCAACAATTTCTATTCCGTCCGTTGATGTGGTTGCAGCATTAGCTGCAATGCCCATTTGTTTGCTGTAATACTCCTGCAAACTTTTTCGCAGCTCCAGTAGTTTTTTGATTCGTAATAACAACTCCTCCTTATGAAATGGTTTTTCCAGATATACATCAGCGCCTCTCTCCAATCCTTCCAGCTTGCTTTGCATGTCAGCTTTTGCCGTAAGCATAATGATGGGAATATGACTTGTGCGTTCATCCAGTCTTA
>CAYMSG010000095.1:0-9844 GCA_964392955.1 uncultured Chitinophagaceae bacterium
CTTTTTAAGTCCTCCTTTCAAGCTCTCTCAAGGAGATATACGCAAAAAGTGGATAGTTGGTTGGTGAAAAGCTTGCAAATGATCCGGCTCTGAGGCTGATTTGAAGAAAAGCAGGAAGGTTGGCTAGCCTTCAACTATTTCCCGACATTTGCATCCATCAGTTATGAATCAACGGGAATTATTTTTAAAGCATGTTGCTCAAACTTCCCCGGCACCGCTGGCGCTGGAAATTGTAAAAGCCGAAGGTTGTCGTTTATGGGATGCAGAGGGAAAGGAATATATTGATCTTATTGCAGGCATCAGTGTTTGCAACGTGGGCCATCGTCATCCAAAGGTGGTGGAAGCCATCAAACAACAGGTTGACCAATACATGCACTTGCTCGTATATGGTGAGTTTGTGGAAAGTCCGCAGGTGCAGTATGCTAAGTTGCTGACCGATCATTTACCGGCATCACTTAATTCTGTATTCTTCACCAACTCAGGAACAGAAGCAACCGAAGGTGCCATGAAATTGGCCAAACGAGTGACTGGTCGCACCGAGATGGTTGCATTCAATAAGAGTTATCATGGCAGTACCCAAGGAGCATTAAGTGTTATGGGCGATGAATACTGGCGGAATTCGTTTCGGCCGTTGTTGCCGGGTGTGCATCATGCCGATTATAATTCATTTGAAGCTTTGGAGTTGATCACTACCAACACGGCTTGTGTAATTGCTGAAACCATCCAGGCCGAAGCTGGTGTAAATGCGCCGTTGAAAGAATGGATCACGGCCTTGCGTAAACGCTGTACGGAAACAGGTACCTTGTTTATATTGGATGAAATACAATGTGGCTTTGGACGAAACGGTTCGCTATGGGCGTTTCAACAGTTTGATGTGGTGCCCGATATTTTATTGCTGGGAAAAGCCTTGGGTGGAGGAATGCCACTCGGAGCATTTATTGCCGATAAAGAATTGATGTGGAAGCTGACAGAAAATCCGGTGCTGGGCCACATCACTACGTTTGGAGGGCATCCCGTTTGCTGTGCAGCCGGTATGGCGGCAATGAATGTTTTGCTGGAAGAAGAATTGGTGAAAGGCGTTGCTGAAAAGGAAATTCTTTTCCGCACATTGTTGCATCATCCGAAAATTGAAGCAGTACGTTCAAGAGGTTTGATAATGGCTGTTGTGTTTGATAGTTTTGAAACCAACAAAAAAGTAATTGATGCCTGTATGCATCCTTCGACAGGATCAGGACGGGTATTGAGCGATTGGTTTTTGTTTGCTTCTAATTGTCTGCGTATTGCACCGCCGTTGACTATTTCGGAAGAGGAGATTAAGAAAGCGTGTGGGGTAATAATCGGTTGCTTGAATGAGATGTAACTTTTTCTATGCATTCTTGTCTTTGCGGCAACAATTAAAACTGCAACCTGAAACTTCCAAACACTCCAAATCGTTTGTACTGCTCCGTGGGTAATGGTTGAGGTGCCAGCCGCCAGATAAAATCAAACCGCAATACACGAAAAATATTATCAACACCGGTACCCACTTCCATATAGGTTTTTCCATTCAGCGATTGAAACTGATGTCCACGATCAAACACCGCACCCACTTGATTAAAGCGGCGGTTGCCTTCACTCAAACTTCCCCACAACAGTTTTGCTGTCCAGAATTGACGGAGCTTCAGTTTACGTGTTGGGCCTAGCAAACGAAACATTCCATTACCGATGTTGTGCTCAACATTAATGCCTGCATATTCATCGCTCAAATATTCAAACCTGTTCATGAGGTTGAATGCATATTTGTTGTAATAGAAAATTTCATTCCCAGGATGTATTTCCAATAATGGGAAAGGAAGTGTGCCATAAATCTTACCGCCATAGACATTGTAATACAGTTCACCTAAGTTTGCCACTTTAAAATAATCGTGTACGGATGCCGTTAACCGGTGGTATTGATAATTACTGTTTAAAAAACCCGGAAAGCCCCGGCTGTATTTGATTTCAGCAATGGGGTATGGACTGCCCAAACTTGATCGTAAAAATGTTCCCTCCAGGAAACGTTCCAGGTAAGCATAGCGAATGCGGATACCTACCTCTGAATTATTTAATGCATCACCAACTCCATCGGGATAAATTGATTTAGCTGGTAGTGAACGAATGGGATCGAACCGTTTGCGTGTAGCAGAAACTTCAAATGTAAACCCTGTATGTGTTTCTTTCGAAAATTCAATATGCTGCTGTTCAACCCGTAGAAATTTAATGGGCACTTGTGATTTTCGTGCAGCCAATGTAAATACATTATCTGTCCCTACCTCATCATAATAACGTTGTCCGTTATCGTAATCGTTTGTATAAGACAGGTACACTTTTGTTCGTGGATCACGTTTAAAAAGATGGGTAATCTCAGCACGACCCTTAAACCGTTTATCCAAAAATCCATAAGCAAGGTAACCCCGCAACCACCAGGTTTTACTGAAGTTGGTACTGGTTCCGATGTCCAGTCTGGTACGGAAACCTTCTACCACATTTGCACTCATTACATTGAACCAAGGCCCATATTCAAAACTTCCGAATGCTTTATAACCGGTTGCAAGAAAGGTAGCGATTTCACTGTAGCGTTTGAAGAGCGGCATCTTTTGCAACGTATCAATCGCTTTTTCATTTTTTGCAAGGTCTTCGTGTCGTGATTCTTTCCAGTATGTTTCCGGTTGTTGCGTTGAACCGGCCAGCAGAATTGTTTCTTCCAGCTTTTTATTTTTCTGCAACTGTTCCCATACTACACCGGAGTTGATGCGTATGTCTTTATAGGTAGTTGTTTTGCGGCCTGTAACACCAAATTTTTGTTTTCCGATTGGAGCTACATCAATAATAAATTTATCTTTTGCTAAGAACCAGATCGAATCATTTACAAATTTGTATTCCTGTACAATACTTAGCTTCTCTACGTAGTTTACGTTTGCTTCTTTTGCCAGCCGCAGGTTCATTTTCTGCACAGCAAATGTGCTGTCGTGTATCCAGCAATCACCTTCGAATGTATTTTCTCCTTTTCGCTTGGGTGAGAAAACGAGGTGAAAGAAACGTTTGCCTGCTATGTATTGTGTATCGGGTACACGGTAGTTGTAAAATGCATCACCATTATCACTGATCGGGCTAATGAAACGCTTATCAAAAATGGGGATGTAATTATTGTACACGTTGATATTCTGATCCATGCCGCCCAATAATTTCTGCACACTTTCATTATCTACGCCCGATGTACGGCTTGCTTTGATCTCTTCTCTTCTCCGTAATGGTGATTTCTGGTAATAGTAATTCGAAATGGTTTCGGTAAGAAAAATAGGCAGAAAAGGTTTTTCTTCACTGGTACTGTCAACTGTTTGGTCTAAAATGAAACCGAAAGGCTTTAATGGCCCGATGTTTTTGAACTTATCTTTATTGAAACGGTTAATATCCAGTTCCAGTTTATTGTATAATTCATAACCAAAATTTTCGAAACGATAACGGTCGTTCACCGGTTTTTGTCGTACTACTTTTCGCCAAAGGATCCAGCCTCTTCCGTATTTCGACTTTACTACCACTTCTTTTCCTGCACTGCCACGTTCCAGTTGAATAGTGAGGAAAACCGTATCGTTTGTGGTTGCAGGAATTGAAACAGTTAAACTGTTATAGCCTACATAGCTGATGACCAGCGAATCGTTTGGTTGAATTGTTTCGAGCCGCAGTGTAAACAAACCGGCCGAATCACTCAGCTTTCCAATATTGGTATTCTTTAATTGAACAGAGGCAAACGGAATCGGTTCATCGGAATGTGAATCTTTAATAATACCGGAAACAATTTTGGTTTGTGCCATTGCGGGGAGGATGCACAAAGTACACAGCACAAGAGAAACGATAAACTTCATCCGGTTAATTCGATTGTTTGGAACATTAAAAGTAGTGAATCTCGGTCGCTCACTCTGTCAGGGTTTTTACGTTAGTCGCATGTTTTCTCAAACTTTGTGTTAAAAAGGTCAACAGATAATTGAAAGAATCAGGAAAAAACCATTTACTTTGTATTTCAAAGTGCTTTTATGAGTAATCAGAACCAAACGCTTGAAACGATCCAGGACATCCGCAACATGATGGACCGCAGCAGCCGCTTTATCAGTCTCAGCGGTTTAAGTGGTATTGCTGCAGGTTTATGTGCATTAACCGGAGCCTGGTTTGCATACGATGTTATTGAACGTTCAGGTGGGGCAGGAACCCGGAAAGGGGGATTGATTGCAGACAGTTACAGCAGCGACGGGGTGGGAATGTTGTACACATTCATGGGCAGCCAATTATTTTATATTGCATTGTTCACGTTAATTTCTGCAATTGTGCTGGCTGTATTCTTTACCTATATCAGAAGTAAAAGACAGGGTGTGCCGGTGTGGGGCGCTACAGCCAAACGTATGATCTGGAATATTGCTGTACCCTTGGGAGCAGGTGGTTTATTTCTTCTGAAATTAATTGAAGCAGGTGTGTATGGTTTAATTGCTCCCGGCTGTTTGATCTTTTATGGTATTGCACTGATCAATGGTGCCAAGTACACATTTGGTGAAATTCGTTTCCTGGGTTATGTGATCACAACATTGGGAGTAATTAATTGTTGGTTTCCGGGTTACGGACTTTATTTTTGGGCCGCAGGTTTTGGACTGTTGCACATTGTATATGGAATAGTAATGTGGAATAAATATGAACGACAGTCCATGCAAATGGAGAAGAAAGTATGAAGAATCCCATAGAACAGTTACAAAAGGTGTTCGATAGCCGGGTAAGGTTAGGCGTAATGAGTGCGTTGATGGTAAATGCGCAGGTAAGTTTTAATGAACTCAAAGAACTGATCAATGTAACCGACGGAAACCTGGCTTCGCATCTTAAGGCGCTGGAAGAAAACGGTTATATAAAAGTGAACAAAGGATTTGTTGGGCGTAAAACAAATACAACGTATGCTGTTACAAAATCAGGTGAAAAAGCATTCAGGTTACACCTTGATGCATTGGAGCAAATGATCAGGCAAATGGGCAAATAAATTTTTTTATACATAAACTTTGAAATTCAAAGTGCTTTTAAAATAAATAAAAAATGGACACACAGCAACCCTCTTTCTGGCAACGGTATGGCATATTTATCAAATCCATTCTTGTTGGTTTTCTCATCCTGGTATTGTTGATACCAACTGCATTCATTACAGAACTGGTACGTGAGCGGCAAAACAGGCAACGTGAAGTGATAGCTGAAGTAAGCTCCAAATGGGCATCGGCACAAACAGTAAGCGGTCCGTTTTTAATGATTCCATATAATGAAAAGTTTGTGGATGATAAAGACAAAGTGATTTTAGTAAAACGAATGATGCATTATTTACCCGAGGTAGAAAATGTAAACGGCGAATTAATACCGGAAGAAAGAAACAGAAGTATTTTTAAGATCATTCTTTACAAATCGGATATCACGATCAGTGGAAAATTTTTGCCGGTGCAACTTTCGCAGCTTAGCATTGATGCAGCAGATGTTTTGTGGAATGAAGTGCGTTTATGTGTTGGCATTTCCGATAACAGAGGTATTGCGGAAGCATTAACCCTGAACTGGAATGGTGCATCTTCCGAGATGGACCCTGGTTTTCCACCAACAGATATTGCAGGTTCGGGTGTGAGCAGTTTATTGAAGAATGCAGCAGCCTTAAAAGATTCGGCACATTCGTTTGAACTGAAGCTGAAATTGAAAGGATCGGAACGGCTTTACTTTACCCCACTTGGTAAACAAACCAATGTGCAGTTGCGATCAACCTGGCCCGATCCTTCATTTGACGGAAAATTTCTGCCCGCACAAAACACAGTAACCGAAAAAGGCTTTACAGCCACTTGGAACATTCTGCATTTTACCCGTGACATTCCCCAGCTTTGGAAAGAAGGCAAACAGGATATTGATGGGTTTGCATTTGGTGTAGAGTTGTTACAGGGTGTTGATTCGTACAGCAAAACCATGCGCACAGTAAAGTATGCATTGCTGTTTATTGCACTCACATTTTTCCTTTACTTTTTTATTGAAACCTTAAAAAAACGAAGTGTGCATCCATTGCAATATGTATTGGTTGGTCTGGCACTTTGCATCTTTTATACTTTGCTCTTGTCTGTTTCGGAGTACACTGGTTTTACTATTGCTTACCTGATCGCCTCTGTTGCAACCATTGGTTTAATTACAGCTTATACATACAGTATTTTCAAACAATCTGCTATTGCGGTAGCTATGCTGGTATTCCTGTCTTCATTGTATGGCTTCATTTATATTCTTATCCAGTTGCAGGATGGTGCATTACTGTTTGGCAGTATTGGTTTGTTTATTCTCTTGGCCATTGTAATGTATTATTCACGCAAGATCGATTGGTATGGTGATGCCAAAAAAGAAACGATCAACGAAAACTCAACTTCTCTATGATACAGGTATTGAAAAAACTCCGAAGCAATGTACTGGTATTACTTACGCACACCATTGCATTGCCGATATTAAAGATCATCCGACGGAAGAAAAAATTTCCTTACAGCATGGAGCAACTCAGCGCATTACCATACGAAACAGTGGGAAATGAATTGTGGCAATTACTGAATGCAGCCAACCTGCGGCTGCTTCCGTACTATGAGCGGCATGATATTAAACACGTGGTGCTCGATTATCCCTTTACAGATGAAGGTGAAGTGAGCCTGCAGTTTTTTATGCTGGCAAACGGACGTGTTTCGTTCCCGGTACTCGCCACAGTGATCTATGGATTGATCACGATGCCGGAATATTATGCATCGTTCCGCAAAGCGTACCAACGGGGTAAACAGGCCAGCGATCTTTCTGCTCTTGATTGGTTTGCCATTATGCAGAAACCACTTGCTGAGGTCCGGTATCAGTTTTCATTAGCTAAATGATTTTTATGCGGTCATTCTATTATGCTTTTAAAGGAATAGCCAATGCGCTGCAAATAGAATTCAACATTCGTATCCATGTTGTTGCTGCTGTTCTTGTGATACTCGCAGGATTTTATTTTCAGATAGCTGCTGCCGAATGGGTGATGATTGTGCTATGCATCTGCTCAGTTCTTGCAATGGAACTCATCAATACGGCTATTGAGCAGCTGTGCAATCATGTAACTGCCGAAGTGCATCCCGCCATTAAAAAAATAAAAGACATTGCTGCCGCAGCGGTATTGGTTGTTGCAGCCGGAAGCTTGGCAGTGGCGTTCATCATTTTTCTTCCTAAACTCATTTCATTATTTACAACATGAAAAAGATATTGCTTTACTCGGTTGGTTTTTCATTTTTATTGTACGCCTTTCGTGTTTGGTACACCGGTAGTTTTTTATTCCTGTTTATTCCGTGGAATCTTTTCCTGGCGTGGTTGCCATTGCTCTTCAGCAGTATGATAAAGGATACGCAATTTTCACTACGGAATGTAATGCTCTTCAGTTTATGGTTACTCTTCTTTCCCAATTCACCTTATCTCATTACCGATCTGTTTCATTTGCAGGAGAGGGCAGGTGTTCCTTTGTATTATGATCTTGTATTGTTGTTCATGGCGGCATGGAATGGTTTACTCATGGGTTTATATTCCTTACGAAACATCGAACAACTGTTGTTGAAACGTTTTGCTGTCCTGAAGGTGAAGTTGATAACGGTAAGTTTATTTGTACTGTGTGGTTTTGGTATTTACTTGGGCCGGTACGATCGGTATAACAGTTGGCACCTGGTAACACAGCCATTTGATCTGATGGAAGGAATTGTTTCAAAATTACTATCACCGGCATCGCATCCACGGGTGTGGGCCGTAACTGTTCTTTTTGCAGTTGTGCTGTTGCTGATCTATGAAACACTTAAAAAAATGCCTGCTCATTTCAGTGAGCAGGCATCTGTATCATCACCGAATCAATCGGCTTAAAAATCAAATCCTAACGATACATGCATTACCGGCGTTCCCCTGAAGAAACCATTCATTTGCCAGCCGGCATCAAACCGTATAAAATAACCCAGTAAGGTGCTTCGTGCACCAAATCCATAACTGCCAAGGAATGGTCCAATACCGGGAGCTTTAATAACAACGGTAACGGGATTGTTTGGATCAGACGCATCAGAATAAGTAATTTCAGGTCGGCCAATTTTATCATAACGTCCGTTCCATGCAGTACCCAAATCAATGAATTGTGTTAACTGGAAGTTGCGAAGGAATGCATTGTTTACAGGACGATTAAAAAATGTTGTAAATACAGGCAATCGCAATTCACTATTGATCACCACCGCATTATTTCCATTGGCCGCATTTTGTGTAAAGCCACGCAGGTTCACTGCTAATGATTCGTACACATAACTTTGATCGGGTGCCGGACGATTAGCCGTATTGAAGTAGCGTTGCTTGGGAACACCATTTCGCACTACATCATTGTTGCCGAGCATCAACCAACCATCAGTTCCGCCGAGGTAATAAATAAATTTATTATCGCCCCACGATACATCGGCAGCACCACGTACCGCCCAGATAAAGTTGCGGTAAATGCGCAGGTAATGGCGGGCATCAAATCCAAAATTGAATGTAAGGTCGCCGGGACGTTCTGAGATGTTTCCACCCAGGCGGTTAAACATTTCCACCCAGCCTTTTGCACGGAAGCCATGCCAGATATTGCTTACCGGGTTAATGCTGTTATCGTGTACAAACTCGGCTCTGGCCATTGCAAAGTTTTCATCATAGTTCGGTTCCTGCAGCGATCCGGGGAACTGCTCATCTGCTTTTACATTGTACACATCTCTGCGGATGCCGCCCGTAAAACGAATACTTTGTACTTCATTTAAAGGATACGATACATTTCCCTGGTAAATACTGCTGATGAGTTGAATGGGGAATGTTCCTCTCGATGTAATAATACCGGTTGATACAGAAGAACGATAATAGGTAAGTCCCCAATCGATCCTGCGTTTAAGATTGTCAAAACGCATGTAGATCTCATTGTCTTCAAATCCATAGTTCACACGGAAAGCACCACTGAACTTATAATCTTCCAGAAACTCCATGGCGCCAACTCTTGTCATTGCATTCAGCGGACTGAAGTTTCCAAGATTTACCGGGCCATTTGCCCCGGAGTAAGGTTGAAAACGATTGATAAGTAACGCACCGTTCGATGCAAAGTTGGTTGTTACATTATCAACAAAATACTTTTTCGTGTAAGGGAACAAACGCATGCGGCTCAGGATTTCATCCTGTGTTTGTTTTTTTGCACCCATCAGTTTTTCTGTTGGATTGATTGAATCGGTTTTGAATTCCGTTTCAAAGAAATCGGTGGGAGGAGCTTCAGTAGTAACGCTGTCCTGAATATCAGTCCTGTCCTGTGTATTTTCGCCCGCCACTTTATCAAGCCTTGTCATGCGCTTGATATATTCGGTTGGACGTGCATTTACATTCCGTTTCCGGAGTGTATTTTCATCCACTTTCAGTTTGTAAAGGAATTTGAATTCGCCCTGGCGGTTCACTTCTGTTACCTGTCCGTTTTCTCCGGCAATACGGGTTTCCAATACACTGCTCTGGTAATTGCTCATCGGGAAGGTGTACGAGCTGTCATCCGTTACACGGAATGTAAATACAGAATCAGGCTCCTGTTTATTCCATGCACGTAATGTTGAATCAAGTTCTTTTGGTTCGGGATTGCGGAGAATTTCATCACCGATCTGGAAAATGGTATCGAGCCCGGCTGCCTGTGTGCTGAAGAAGCCGGCCCAGCGGTTACCAATACCATTTTCATCGCTGATGAACGTAAAGTGATTGGTATTGTATTGCATGGGGAAACGGGCATTCCCATATTTAATATTGCTGAGCTGCG
>CAYMSG010000096.1:0-9828 GCA_964392955.1 uncultured Chitinophagaceae bacterium
GTTGCCAATTACAGACCCTGCCAGTGGTTATGTTGCAACAAACCCGTATGCGAACCGTGATCCGAGGTTAAGAAACTATATCGTAGTAAACGGTGGTACTATTTCAAACAGAACGATTTTCACAAAAACAGATGCGCCTACCAATGATGCGGTGAACATACTTCCTACATCAACAAGAACCGGCTACTATATGCGTAAATTACTGAGAGAGGATGTAAATGCGAATCCTGCTTCGAGTTCAACGCAAAAGCATTACCCGGTTCACATCAGATATACAGAAATATTTTTGATTTGTGCTGAGGCAGCGAATGAAGCCTGGGGCCCGGATGGAACAACTGCTCATGGATTGTCAGCCCGCAACATTATTGCTGCAATTCGGAGAAGAGCAGGAATTGCACAGCCGGATAACTACCTGGCATCTGTTACTACAAAAGAGGGTATGCGTGATTTGATTCGTAATGAAAGAAGATTGGAATTATGCTTTGAAGGTTTTCGTTTTTGGGATCTCCGTCGCTGGAAAGCAAACCTGACAGAGCCAGCAAAAGGAGTAACGATTAACAATAACGTGTTCAGTATACAAAATGTAGAAAACAGGCAATATACAAATGACATGTACTATGGTCCTATTCCTTTAACCGAGGCGTTAAAAGCCAACCTTCAACAAAACAAAGGGTGGTAATACTTATCAATAATTATTAATGCACTATAATATGAAACAAGTTTTTTTAATATCCTTTACGTTACTCTTGATGGTAACTGCCTGTAATAAAAAATGGGAGTTTCCGGACTACAAATACACCACAGTGTATTTTCCATATCAATCACCGGTGCGAACGCTTGTGTTCGGAGAAGATTTAATTGATAATACATTGGATAACCAGGGTAAGTGTTTAATTATGGCTACAATGGGCGGTGTGTATGAGAACAAAAAAAATGTCACCCTTACAGTAGCATTGGAAAATGCACTTACGCAACGGTTGAGGTTTGGTTCTGCAAACGGAAGTGATGTTATTGCTATGCCAAGTAATTATTTCACGTTGCCACAGGATATGAAGATTGTTATTCCTGCAGGTAAAATAATGGGTGGAATCGAGGTTCAGTTAACGGATGCTTTTTTTGCTGATCCAAGATCGATTAAAAATACGTTCGTGATTCCATTGAAGATCGTATCTGTTACAAATGCAGATTCTGTTTTGAGAGGTTCAACTACAAAGACATCTCCAGATCCCCGTTTGTTAGGTGATTGGGGAATTGCCCCGAAAGACTATGTACTGTATGCGGTTAAATATGTAAATCCGTTTCACGGTGTTTACTTACGCAGAGGTGTAACCGAAGTAAAGGGAAGTGGTGGTAATACTGCTTTGGATACAACGGTGGTGTACCGCAATACTTTTGTTGAAAAAGATGAAGTATGTAATCTTTTTACCAAGTCTATGACACAGGATAGTATTTCCCTGAATGCTAAGAATAAAGGAAATATCAATGTGCCTTTTCAGTTAGTGCTGAATTTTGATAACACCGGTAAGTGTACAGTTGCAGGACCAGCTTCAGCCAGCTACACGGTTACAGGTAATGGTACATTTGTAAAGAAGGGTGATATGTGGGGTAATCAGAAACGAGATGTATTACATCTGAAATATCAAATCGATTTTGGAACAACGGTACACAGTTTTACCGATACGTTGGTGTTGCGTGACAGGGGAGTAAAGTTTGAAACGTTCGCTCCTGTCGTTTACTAAATGATATTCGCAAAAAGAATTAAGCGTTTCCTGACTCTCTTAAAAAGAGCAATGGATGATCGTTTGTCAATTTTGCTTATAAATTCTATTCAGCACAAATCAATTTCAAAAAAAGCATGCGCATAAAATATTTACAGATTCTCTTCGTGGTTTTCGGTGGCATCCTATTCCTGAATTGGGCCAGCGTTCAAAAAGCAACAGATGATGTTTCAGAAACACCTTCGCTGAAAGCAACTTTCAAAGATGATTTCCTCATCGGTACTGCATTGAATAATGCTCAGATTGAAGAGAGAATTCCCGGCGCAGCTGCGTTAGTACCTCAACAGTTTAATGCAGTAACACCTGAGAATATCATGAAAGCTGAGGTGATGCATCCGGAGTGGAACAAATATAATTTTGACCTTTCAGACAAACTGGTTGCTTATGCTAAAAAGCATAACATCGTTGTGAATGGACATACGTTGATCTGGCATAGTCAATTGCCGCCATTTGTGCGTCGCATGAAAGATGCAGATTCAGTTCGTCTTTTTTTCAGAGATCACATTACTACCATTGCAGGCCGTTTCGATGGCCAGGTTTATTCGTGGGATGTGGTGAATGAAGCATTGAATGAAGATGGCACTATGCGTAAATCGATTTTTCTCGATAAGCTGGGTGATGATTTTGTAGTAGAGGCTTTTCGTCTGGCACAAAAAGCAGCGCCAAACACAAAGCTTTATTACAACGACTATAATATTGAACAACCCAAAAAAAGAGCAGGAGCTATCGCACTCATAAAAAAAATACAAGCGGCTGGTGTACGCATTGACGGAGTAGGTATTCAAGGTCACTGGCACATTAATAACCTGCCTTTAAAAAATATTGAAGAAAGCATTCTTGAATTCTCTGCATTGGGTATTGATGTAATGTTTACCGAATTAGACATCAGTGTATTGCCGAACCCCCGTGATATTGTTGGTGCCGATGTGAATCAACGTGCAGCATATGAAGCAAAGCTCAATCCTTATACAACAGGATTACCCGATTCTGTGCAGAGTATGCTTGCTAAAAGTTACGAAGATGTGTTTCGTTTGTTTTTACAACACAAGGAAAAGATCAGCCGTGTTACATTTTGGGGAGTTGACGACGGACAGTCGTGGCTGAACGGTTTTCCCGTTCGTGGAAGAACCAATTATCCGTTGCTCTTCGATAAAGAGTTTAGACCCAAGCCTGCTTTTTATAAGGTGATTGGACTGAAAAAATAAAAGCAAATAGTAATTTATACTTTATCAGGTCTGGGTAGTTTGCGCCCGACTGAAAATAATTTTTTTCCATACAGCAATCGAAAAAAAACGTCTGCCGTTTCTACAGCGGACTTCTTTTTTATTTACACGAGTAGAATATGTTTTTTTAGATGTTGAACAGAATAAAAGTATAGCTGATTTACACGCACTCATTCATGTTAAAATAAGGGTGATTATAATTCATAGTCGTATTAGTCAACTCAGGCTAGTTTTGAAACAGTACGAAGGCCACTTTTCAGTGGCCTTCCTTTTTTAAATGGATTATTTATTTATTATATAGTCGGGAAAAAACTGAGTGAAACTAAAAATGGACAAGCCGAAAGAATTCCGATTTGTCCATTTAATCGTGCCCGGGACTGGATTCGAACCAGCACGTCCTTTCGAACACCACCACCTCAAAGTGGCTTGTCTACCAATTTCAACACCCGGGCTTGAAGGGGAGCAAATGTAAAATGAAAAATGTAGAATGAAAAATAAAAAACGGGGTGCAACCTGTTACAAATAGTGGTGACCTGCTCCTGTCGCAAAAAAGGAGGTTAAATCTTTATTCCTTGCTGCTATTTCAAGTTCAAAGCAAATCTGTCGCTGCAAAGCTTTGCTCGTAGCTCACAGCTATCGGCTTACAGCTTATTTCTTCAACACAATCCGAAACGTTGTTCCTTTCCCAGGCTCTGAATGTTTTACATACAACTGTCCTTTGTGGTACTGCTCAATGATGCGCTTGCTGAGCGATAAACCCAACCCCCAGCCACGCTTTTTGGTGGTAAAGCCCGGCTTAAACACCCGGTTGATGTTTTGCGAAGCGATGCCTTTGCCCGTATCGGCCACATCGATCACCACGGTGCGTTCTTCTTCATGCATGCTTACTACAATACTGCCTTTACCATCCATTGCATCCAGTGCATTCTTCAACAGGTTTTCAATTACCCAATCAAAGAGAGGGGGCGAAATAGCAACGATCATAGCGGCTTTGTTCTTCTTCACTTCCAGGTGTACTTTTCCGGTGGCCCGTTTGCGGATGTATTCTACCATTTCCTCTACCTGCAACACTACATTGTGCGGCTCCAGCTGCGGAATGCTGCCGATTTTTCCAAAACGATCACTTACCAGTCGCAAACGCTGTACATCTTTTTCTATTTCGGTGGCAATCTGTTGATTCCCGTTTTCTTCTTTCAGCATCTCTACCCAACCCTGTAACGATGATACGGGTGTTCCCAATTGGTGTGCCGTTTCTTTGGCCATGCCGGCCCATACCTGGTTTTGGGTTGATTTGTTGCGTGCCTGCAATGAAAAAATAGTGATGATGATGAACAAGGCAACAATAAACAATTGCACCATAGGATAATACCGTACCTGCTGCAACAGCACCGAATGACCGTAGTAATATTTGTTGATCAGCAGGGGTTCTTCACTCACCTGTAAAATAATGGGAGGGTTGAGTGTTTTAAACTCTTTTAATTTCTTGCGCAGGTAATCAGGGTCGGCAGCAATTTTTGCTGAATCGATATTGATATAACTTACCACGCTGTCTTTCTCATCGGTTTCAATGATGGGGATTGATTTCTGTTCGTTCCGGATCAGCGATGGAAGTTTTGTATCAGCATCAACTGGTGCTGTAATGATAAACCGGCCTGCTTCCACCCATTGCTCCACCTTCAACCGCTCATCCACCGCTATTTTACCGGCGAGATAGTTCGAATAAAAAATAGTACCGGTAACAATGCCAATAGCAAGGAGTGCCAGGAAAGTGCGCCAGTTAAAATATTGACCAAGCATGCCCTAATTTAGACAAGGTTTCACTGTCAACCGCTATTTTTGAAAAAATATTTAGCACACTTGCATTCTCAACCCACTGTTGCTGTTGTAATTCTGAACTGGAATGGAAAGAAATTTCTGCAACAGTTCCTTCCTTCTGTTCTTGCATCAACGTACAGCAACCTGCGTGTAATTGTTGCCGATAATGCATCGACCGACGATTCGCTTGCAATGCTGCAACAACAGTTCCCGACAGTAGAAGTGTTAACCAGCAAAGAGAATTATGGGTTTGCAAAAGGATATAATTTTTTTCTGCAGCAGGTAACAGCTGATTATTATGTGTTGCTCAACAGCGATGTAGAAGTAGAGCCGGGTTGGATTGAACCGGTTATTGCATTGATGCAAGGAGATGAAAGCATTGCTGCCTGTCAACCAAAACTGTTGTCCTTTCAGCAAAAACAATTCTTTGAATATGCAGGTGCCGCTGGTGGTTGGATTGATGCATTGGGTTATCCGTTTTCACGTGGCCGTTTGTTTGATGTGCTGGAAAAGGATAACGGACAATACAACGATGCTGTTCCTGTTTTCTGGGCCAGCGGTGCAGCCTTGTTCATCAAAGCAAATTTGTTTCATGCAATGCATGGGTTTGATGAATTCTTTTTTGCACACCAGGAAGAAATTGATCTTTGCTGGCGCTTGCAGCGACACGGATATAAAATCATGGTATGTCCGCAGTCAACTGTGTATCATGTAGGCGGTGGTACATTGCCGACGGGTAATCCGCAGAAAGTATTCCTCAACTTCCGCAACAACCTGGTGATGATCACGAAAAATATGCCGCTGCAGCAACTGTGGTGGAAACTACCCCTGCGTATAGGTCTGGATGCAGTTTCAGCATGGAAAGAGTTGCTGAGCGGAAAACCAGGGTACTGGTGGGCAGTGGTGCGGGCGCATTTCGCTTATATTACCTGGGTGTTTACAAGTAAACGGGGCGGACCGGCCGATTATCCAGTAGTGCAGGGCGTGTACCGTGGTTCGGTGGTGTGGAAGTATTTCATCGGGAAAAAGCAGATTTTTTCTGAAATTGTAAAGCCGCAGTAAACGGATATAACGTTCAACCCTTACATTTGCAACTGAAAACTGACTATTATGGCGCAAGAAATCATCGACGAAAAGAAAAAAGATATAACCAGCAATTGGGTAACCTCTTCCCGTTTCCTGTTTTATGTGCAGTTGTTTTGTATCGTAGCGTTTTTGCTGGGAGGTTGTTACAAACTCTACAGTTACCGTTACAAAGGAAAGCCAAATGTAGAAGTGCCAGAAAGTACATTGTACAATCCGAAGTATAAATAAGAACCAATTGATTATAACAATCCCTTCAGCAGTTGAAGGGATTTTTTTTGAAGATTTTTTGCTGAGATTTTTGTCAATTCATTGAACCTCCCTTACATTTGCACCCCAATCGTTCTTTTACAAGCGGAAGTAGCTCATTTGGTAGAGCACGACCTTGCCAAGGTCGGGGTGGCCGGTTCGAGCCCGGTCTTCCGCTCACAATCCCCCGCCGAAACGGGGGTTTTTTTTTCACCTCCTTGGAGCCCCGGTGGTGGAATTGGTAGACACGCAGGACTTAAAATCCTGTGGCCAGCAATGGCCGTAACGGTTCAACTCCGTTCCGGGGCACATACATTTAAGAGCCTTGATCGATATTCGATCAAGGCTTTTTGTTTCAAAATCCTTTCTTTCTTTACTAGGACTTTCTTTTGCTGCTTACAGCCTCATTTTGTTAGAATAATTATATTGAAGTCCGAAGATTAAAAGAATTGTTACATCACTTAAATAATCAACCGATTGTCAGAACACTTTAAGGATATAAGGTTTAAAAATAGCTGGCGAAAATATCAGCAGCGGGTACTCAATGATTTACAGACGCATCTTGCTGATAAGCATTTGCACATTATTGCACCACCGGGTTCGGGTAAAACAGTTTTGGGTTTAGAAGTTGCTATAAGATTAAATAAACCAACGTTAATACTTGCGCCAACTATTGCAATCTGAAATCAATGGATTCAACGGTTTTGTGAATTATTTCTTCAAACAAGTGGAATTCCTCAATGGGTGTCGAAGGATATAAGGAACCCTGAATATTTGACAGTTGTAACATATCAAGCATTGCATGCAGCATTTAACAACCTGGCTAATGATAACGAAGAGGATATTGATGATGAAAATAGTATTGATGTTTCTGGAAATGATAATAGTAATGAAATTGTTAAAGGTCTGAGAGAAAAAAATGTTGAAACAATTATCTTGGATGAAGCCCATCACTTAAAAAACGAATGGTGGCAGACATTGACAAAGATTAAAAATGAACTTAATCCAACGATTGTTGGTTTAACTGCAACACCACCCTATGATGTTACCCCATTAGAATGGCAGCGTTATGTTGAAATGAACGGATCGGTCGATACAGAGATATCGGTTCCTGAACTTGTTATTGAAGGTGACTTATGTCCCCATCAGGATTATGTACTATGCACTTTTCCTGTCGTAACTGAAAATCAAGCAATTGTAAATTTTAGAAACGATGTTGAGAAAGCTTTTCAAGAGATTAAAAATGATGAACTACTGGTAAAGGCTATCGAAAATACTCCCATATGGATTGATCCTGTTGGCAATTTGGACTGGATTTATAATAACCTTTCTTATTACTCTGCCTCACTTATTTTTTTAAACGAAAACCGAAGGGAAATTTCGTATTTGCATTTAGAAATTGTTGAGGATGGAAAACTTGAAATTCCAAAATTGAATTATGAGTGGCTTGAAATATTGTTAGATTTTTTCATTTTTAATGGGTCGCATTTTTTCGGGCAGTACGAAGAGCATCAAAAGAGACTTGAGAATAAATTGAAGCGAATCGGTACACTTGAGCGAAAGACCATAAGTTTTACTCACAATAAACGGATAACAGGTCTTTTAACTTCCAGTATCAGTAAACTCAACGGAATTAAGGAGATCGCTGAATTTGAATATGAGAAATTAGCAAGCAGTTTGCGATTAGTTATACTTTCTGACTATATCAGACAGGAGTTTATGCCGAATACACCTGAAAATAATCTCATACTAAATAAAATTGGTGTAATTCCAATTTTTGAAAAGCTAAGAAGAGAAAACTCTCAGAAGAAAAAAATTGCAGTTTTAACTGGTTCAGTGATAATCATTCCAAGGTTAGCTTATCCGGCATTTCAAAAAGAGGCATCAAAGTTTGGATTGGGAGAGATTCAATTTTTGGATATCCCATACGATAAAGAGTATATACTTATTTGCCAATCGGAACAGCGTAAAGGCGACATCGTCCATATTATTACGAAAATTTTTCAGGAGGGTGAAATTGAAATATTAATTGGAACAAAATCACTACTTGGAGAGGGCTGGGATGCACCAGCAATCAATTCATTAATTCTTGCAAGTTTTGTAGGTTCTTTTGTGCTTTCAAATCAAATGCGTGGCAGGGCCATCAGAACAGAAAGGGGTAACTTAGATAAAACCAGTAATATCTGGCATCTGGTGTGTATTGATCCGACAGATGTAAGCGGCGGGGAAGATTTTGACTTGCTTAAAAGACGATTTCGAAGTTTTGTAGGCGTTTCATTTAAAGAAGAAGCTGGTATCGAAAATGGAATAGGACGATTAAACCTGCCGGAAGCTATTCATTTAAAGGAAGAAGTTGAAGCAAAAAATAGCGAAACGTTTGCATATGCGGGTGATCGGGAAACATTAAAACAACGTTGGGAAACAGCATTGGCAACCGGCGTTTCATTGGTTGAAGAAATTAAAATTCCATTCCCGGAAGACAAAAGCTACCGGAAGGTAAAGTCAATGTACTTTACTAAAACGATTGGAAATTTAATAACTACTTTGGGATTCGGGTTACTTGCTTATCTGGATTCCATATTGAAAGCATTTGGTCGATCCGTCAAAAGTATACGAACAGTTCAGGATTTATATGTATTTCTGGCAATGGTTGCAGGTTTGGGTATTCTGCTTTTTGGTCGGTTAACATTTAAAACGCTGAAGCTTTATATACAATACAGAGATATTTCAAAGGATATTCAGCAGATCGGGGAGGCTTTATTAAATGGGTTGGTAAAGGCAGGGGTAATTCATACTAGTATTCACCAGCTCAGAGTGGAGGCGTCCGTAGATTTCTTTGGGTCCGTATATTGTCATCTGGAAGGCGGTACTACTTTTGAAAAATCAGTATTCATCAATTCGCTTCAGGAAGTTATTGGATTGATTGATAATCCACGTTACATAATAATCAGGAAGAACAGGTTTATGCTTTTTCTTAAGCAAAAAGATTATCACACAGTTCCCGATGTATTGGGAAGGAAAAAAGATTTTGCAGAGTACTTCAGGGCTGAATGGGAAAAGCATGTCGGGCCATGTGATCTGATTTTTACAAGAACTATCGAAGGCCGGAAAATGCTTTTAAAATCAAGGGTGAAATCTTTGTCATCGCAAATTGAAAAGAAAGTAGAGCATGTAAACAAATGGCGTTAATAGTAGAAAAACAGACGAAATCATTACTTGTTCGAACGTTACATTTAATCGAGCTGCAACTCGTGACTCATTACTCATCATTCATTACTCATACCTGTACGTCACATATCCCATCAACTGCTTTTGTTTACTGAAACAGCTTTCTTTTATTTTCAATCCTTTTGCATCGTATTGATAACGCCACGTAACATAATCGCTGGTGCCCGATTGCACAGAGATCATTTGCGTAAGCTGTGATTGTTCGTTGTATTCATAGATATAATCGGGCAGCAAACGGCGGGCACGTTCGTTGTAACGTACCACATCGGTTAAGCGGTTCTGTTCATCGTAATAGTAATACCAGTTTTGCGTAGGTTTTCCTTTGCCTGTAATGATCTCTTCGGCCACATTTCCTTTTTCATCCACAATAAATTGAACAAGCGTTGTATCGGTTCCGTTTTTGATACGTAACATGGTGTTAGGTACGGCGGCCGAATCGTAACTGTATTGAT
>CAYMSG010000097.1:0-9822 GCA_964392955.1 uncultured Chitinophagaceae bacterium
TTAACCTGCGACACATTTCAAATCCATCGATAAAAGGCATCATTACATCGGTAATGATAAGATCAGGTATCATTTCAACCGCAATTTCAAAACCTTCTTTCCCATCTTTCCCAACAGCCAGTTTGTACTGAGGCAAACAACTGGCGGTATAGGCTACAACATCCACGTTATCTTCTACCAGTAAGATCAACGGTGTGGTTGCTGTATTATGTTCATTGTTGATGATAACAGATTCCGGTTGTGCAGAAACAGGCTGTATTGCAGGTTCATTTGAAAATGCCGGAATAGTTGCTGCAACATCTTCCGTATTTGCTTTTTGCAAAGGTAATGTGATGGTGAACTCGGTACCTTTTGTTGCACCCACTGGAGGGCTTTTAACAGCAATGGTTCCGTTCATGAGTTTTACGAGCTCTTTTGTAAGGGCCAAACCAATACCTGTACCTTCTGCTTTGCGTGTATGACTGTTATCCAATTGATAAAAACGATCGAAGATGTGCTGCAACTGATTTTCTGGAATACCAATGCCGGTATCTTTTACTTTTAAAACCATCACAGTAGTACCAGGTTCTTCCGTTGCTTCCTGCGAAATACTTACATACACATTACCATTTGCGGGCGTAAACTTCAATGCATTGGATAAAAGATTTGTAATGATCTGCCGCAACTTTTCTGCATCATATGCTACCACCAATTCATCGGCATCCGCTAAAAAGTGAAATTGCTTTTGCTGGCTTGCTGCTAATGACTGAAATGATTCTACTACATAACGTAAGAAATGAATAACATCCCCTTTTACCAAATGCAATATCATCTTTCCATCTTCCAGCTTCGACAGATCAAGCATTTCATTTACCAGGTTAAGCAAATGCTTTCCGTTGCGAACAATCATATCCATTCCACTATCGAGATGTTCGTCAGGCTTTTCTTTTACCTGCTGTGCCATTCCCAGAATAACGGTAAGTGGTGTGCGGAATTCATGGGTAATATTCGCATACAGTTGCGTTTTCAGTGTATCTAATTCCTTTACACGTTTTGCCTCCTGCTGCTCGTAATGCAACTGCGATTGCAGCTTTGCTTTATTGATCCGGAATAAGAAGTAAGCTCTTACTGCAAAACCGATCAGCAATACATAAACAATATAAGCCCACCACGTACGCCACCAGGGTGGATTGACAATAATTTTCAATTCAGCGATCTTGCTGCTCCACATACCCTGGCTATTACTACCCTGAACTCTGAATGTATAATTCCCCGGTGGCAAATGCAGGTATGTAGCACTGCGTCTTGTGCCACTTTCAACCCAATCTTTATCAATCCCAATCAACTGGTAACGGTATTTGTTTTGGTTGGGTGCTGTATAATCGAGCGATGAAAACTCCAGCGTTAAAATATCCTGTAAATGATTTAATGTTATGGAAGCGGCGTGTTCAATAGTTTGTTTTAAAATACCAGTTTTATCATTCGGCATTACTACATCGTTACCTGTTAATATACCTGTAATAAAAACATTGGGTGTAAACCCACTTTGTAAAACTGTTGCTGGGTTAAAAATATTTACACCATTTACTCCGCCAAAAGCTAAATCTCCAGTGGAAAGTTTTGCATAAGCGCCTGTATTAAATTCATCGTCCTGCAGACCTGATGTTTTTGTAAAATGACGAAACAACCACCTGCCATCTTGATCCTTTCGTTGCTTCAACAAACAGAAAATACCGTTATTGGTACTGCCCCAAATGTTTCCGTCGTCATCAGCTAATATTCCATAAACATAATCGTTACAAAGCCCCCCTTGTGTTGTAATATGAGTAAACTTCCCTGTTCGCTTATCGAGCAAGTTTAAGCCGCCGCCTTTGGTACTAATCCAAAGAAAGTTATCATCAAGCGGATCATCTAAAAAACAGGAAACTAAATTAAAATTGAGTGAGTTCCGATCGTTTTTATTACTTCTGTACCAGGTTGGTTTTGGTTGTGCTTTAGCTCCATAATTGTATTGCATTTTAGCAAAACCCTCTTCTGTTCCTATCCAAAAAACGCCACCGCCATCCTGGTATAATGCAGTAATAATGGCATTGGGTAGCATTGGTTTAGACGTATCTGTATTAATGCTGAAATCATGCACGATACCGGTTGAAGGTGTCAATACTAGCATTTGCCCGTTCATGCCACATATCCATATATTGCCATCTATATCTTCAATAACAGGCTGCAGCAGATCATACGTGGTATTAAGCGATACCGGAAAAACTTTACGTGCCTTGGTTACTGGATTATACCTTTCGATTGAATTGATCGTATAGCCTTCTGGCGTAATTCCGCTTATTTTTAGCATCCAGTAGTCGCCCGCCCTGGAAATAAAGAAATCATGAACTGCTTGGTTTAACTGGTCTGGTAAATAAGGCAGCGATTCGCCATTGACCGTAATTTTTTTGTTATGCGCCCAACCCTTAAGGAAAATTTCATTCTGATTGAATTCGGTAATTTTTCGTGGACTAAACCCTTTTGCCACATGATTAAATCGTTCCGATTCAAATGTATATTTTCTGAGACCGTATCCATTAGTTCCCACCCACAATGTACCTGCATTGTCTTTCAGTATTTTCATAGGAGCTACCGTTGTATCGGTAAATACCAAAGCATCATCCGGTTTAAGTGGATTTCCTTTCTGCCATTTTTTTATATCATATAGAAGCAGTTGATTAATGTTTGGGATACCTACCCAGAATCTGTCTTTTACATCTTTAAAAAAAATTGCTTGCTGGCCATTGATTACAGATTCGGAAAATAGTGGATGAACCCTGAAATCATCGTCAAAATCCATCAAACTAAACGTTTCATTGTTAATCCACATGCTGCCATTTGCTTCTGCAAAAAAGGTATTGCCAAAACTAACATTATCTTTCTGCCATTCAAACTTCATTTTTTCAGGCATAAAACGGTACAGCTTGTTCCTGTTTGTCATCCATATACGTCCTATCGCATCTTTACACAAGGGCACATAAACGTCGGCTGCATCTACAGCAATATGTGTAATAACAGGCGTTGCATTTGTTTCAAAATAATTTTCAGGAAGCGTAATGATATTAAAGCTTTTTTGAGATGCATACAGCAAAAAACGATCGTTGGGCAGTTCAATAATATCGCCGGGAATTCTGTTTCCTGAAAGACTGTTTGGGTTTTTGGGATCATGCAGAATGCGATGAAAGATGCCTTTGGATTTATCGTATACATTTAACCCATTATCCTCGGTACAAACCCACAACCGCCCTTTACTATCTTCAAAAAGTTTATTGATAACGTTGCTGCTGATTGTATTGGGGTTGAAGGCGTCATGTGTAAACACTTTAAAGGTATAGCCATCATAACGGTTAAGACCCGCCTTTGTTGAAAACCACAGGAAGCCATCTTGATCCTGCAAAATATCATAAACATAGCCTTGCGACAGCCCCTCAGAAGTTGTTAACTGTTCATATTTCAACTGAGCGTAAACAGGCATCGCCAGCCAAACCCAAAAGAGGATCAAAAGCAATTTGGTCGTAAAGTGGTTTTGGGGCATTTCCTTATAAAGATAATTGAAGCCTTATTTTCTACTTCATCTGTTTGCTATTAAACAGTACGTTTCCTCACAGAATGATGAATTTATCCTGATGATGCACAATTTGTCCGGTTCATTGCTGAGAAACTGAAGCTGAATGGTGGATTTGTACTCACAAAATTTTTTGTTTGAGTTGAGCTTTGGAGAAGCATTTAACCACATTGTTCCTAAACCAAAACAAACATGTATGAAACAGAAAATTGTTGTACAGCTCAGCGCATTCATTCTTTTTCTGGCGCTGCTTCCTTTTGCCGGCACCGGCCAAACCAAAAACGTAATATCTACACACCGGGTATTCCCCAAAATTGACAAGATCGCAGAATTTGAAAAGGCCGTTGCAACCCATGCCCAAAAATATCATACCGGTGATAATCACTGGCGTGTGTTCGCCATTCAATCGGGACCGGATATTGGCGGCTATCATATTACCGAAGGACCAAAAAGTTGGGAAAGTGAAGATGCCAGAGGCGATATCAGCCCCGAACATCAAAACGACTGGAATAAAAATGTAGCTATCTATTTAACTGACAAGCAGAGTGGTGGCTACTCCGTATACCAGGAATCGTTGAGCACTATTGCCTTGGGTGATTTTACTGATAAAATTCAGATCAGCCACGTTTACCCCAAAACGGGCCGCAGTGATGATGTGGCAGCTATGCTTAAGAAAATTAAAAAAGCATGGGAGGCAGCAGGTGTTACAGTTGCTGTATACGCAAGTAGTTCTTCAGGCCCTGCACAATTTGCGCTAACCACAAGATATAAGCAGGGTTTAAAAGAACGGGCTACAGGTTTCCGCAAGCCATTTAAAGAAGTGTATGAAACAGCAAACGGTGAAGGTTCATACGAGCAGTATTTAAAAGATGCTGCTGAATATGTGCAGGAGAGCTGGAGCGAATTACTTTTTCTACGTAAAGACTTAAGTTCGAAATAACCCTTTTTCCATGTTGATAGATAAACAACCTCATCATACTTAAAAACTGGTGGGGTTTGTTTTGTTTCATTTATTAAAGCAGTGCTGCAAAGTCTCAGGAAGTTGGCACTACCTACGTTGCTTCCGTTAATCGGTATTAAGGCATATGCGGTTACAGTTAATGTTCTGCGAAATTCAGAGACTTTACAGTTAAAAAAAGCCATTTGAACCTGTCAGAGATTGAATGATCTTATTTTGTATTTACAATTACCAACTAAGAACACATACAACTCTATCGAATAAGCAAGTTGCGAAAAGTAATACGTGAAAAAGCATCAGCATATCTCTTGTGAAACTTGTATTCCTCAAAACTTCTGACTACCTTATACTATTCGTTCGAATCAATGAATTTCACCGATTCTCCCAACCAAAACCACTTAGATGCAACAAGTATTTCTACCTGTACAATTAAACGATCGGATAAGTATCATGGACTCGCTTCGGGGAATTGCGATCCTTGGAATTTTTATAGCGAATCTAGGTTCCGGCTTTTCTTTTTACGATGCTTCGTTGAACAACAGTGGCCCATTCTTCCATCCGCTCGATAAAACATTTCAGTTTTGGCAACATGTTTTTATTGAAGGAAAATTCTATTCGATTTTCAGTTTGCTGTTTGGCTGGGGCATGGCCATTCAATTAAAACGTAGTGAAGTAAAGGGTTTAACTCCCGTAAAGTTTATGCGCAGGCGTTTAACGTTTATGTTCTTACTTGGTCTTGCACATTTGCTGTTATTGTGGACGGGAGATATCGTTGCGTTTTATGCATTGGTGGGGTTTGTGTTTTTGTGGATCAGAAAATGGAGCGAACGGAAATTATTCATCACCGCCATCGTTCTGTTGTGTTTGCCCGTACTTGTTTATTTTTTACGGATGAAATGGAATGTACTGGCGGCTCCTGCCGGTATAATGTACATGACGGGTGAAAAAATCGATTCGGTTTTAACAGGTTCCAAATCATTTGATGAATTTTTGATCAACTTAAAAACAGGTAACTATTTCTTTCAGCTAAAAAGTCTTGTTGCCGGCGTATTCTATCGTTTTGGTGATTTACTTTTTCAAAGTCGAGCGTTGAAAGTACTCGGCATGTTTATTCTTGGTTACCTGCTGGGCCGTAACGATCGGTACAAACAACTCGTCGCTAATAAAAAATTATTATGGATGATCGCAGGCGCCGGCTTATTGATTGGTTTGCCGGCTAACTATCAATTAGCAAAGTTTATGGAAACAGGTTTGTATTATCGATTAAAGATCGAAGGCTTTTATCAATCCATTGCATATGCGTTGGGCGTTGCACCATTGGCACTTGCGTATGTATCCTTGTTTTTTCTGTTTGCACAAACTGTAATTGGTAAAAAAATTACCGCTGTGTTACAACCGGTTGGCAAAATGGCATTCACCAATTACATCACACATTCCATAATTGGTACGCTTGTGTTCTATGGTGCGGGTTTGGGTCTTGCCCGTGAAGTAGGCCCTGTTTATTATACGTTGTTTGCATTCCTTGTATTTATTGGTCAGATCATTGTAAGCACACTATGGCTGAAGTATTTCAACTACGGACCAATTGAATGGTTATGGCGAAGTGCAACGTATAAACAATGGCAGCCGTTCAGGAAAATAACTAATTCTGTTACTGTATAGTTATACAGCGATCATTAAAATCTTTCTAACTGTAAAAATACTAGCATGAGCGAAAGCATTCAACTTAAAAAACGAAAAGAATGGCCTTCACTTTCTGAAAATACGTTCTATCGTTATTTCAGTTTTGCTATCCTGTATGTTGCGCAAGGCATACCGGAAGGCATGACCTATTTTGGCATACCTGCGTGGATGGCAATGAACGGAAAAAGCCCCGGTGAGATTGGCGCTTTTATTGGAGTTATTGGTATTCCATGGAGTTTCAAAATAGCAGTGGCTCCTTTAATGGATCGTTTCAGCTTTTTACCAATGGGGCGCCGCCGACCATGGGTGCTGTTTGGTCAACTTGGACTGATGGCAGCTTTTATTGTAATGGCATTTGTGCCAGACCCATTAAGTAACCTGACCGTTTTCATGGCTGCCGGATTTTTTGTTAGTTTTTTTGGTGCGTTCCAGGATGTAGCTACCGATGGCATGGCCATCGATATTGTACCGGTTAAAGAACAAGCAAGAGCCAATGGTTTAATGTGGGGAGCTAAAACAGTTGGTACATCGCTTTCGCTTGTTGCGGGTACCTGGATCATTAACCGATATGGATTTCAGCAGGCAATTCTAACGCTGTCTGTTGCAGTTTGCCTCATCATGCTGGTACCACTTTTGTTACGGGAGCGACCAGGCGAAAAATTGCTGCCATGGACAAAGGGGCACACAACCCCCGAGGTAGCAAGAATACAATTAGACAGTTTTGCCAAGATATTCAAGAGTTTGTTGAAGGTGTTTATTCTTCCCTCAAGCTTATTGATGGGTGTTGCATTTTTTTCATTCAACACAGGAGTAGGTTTAATAGATGCCGTGTTCCCAGTGTTTACCATCCAGGAGGCGGGCTGGACCAATGAAAATTATTCGCATATCTTTTCCACTGTAAATATCGTAAGCGGTTTGTTGGGCATGGTTGCCGGGGGATTTCTGTCGGACAGATTCGGAAAAAGAAGAATGATCAGCATCTACCTCATTGTATTGGTAGTGGTTATTACAGGAATGGTTTTACTTAAATCATTTTGGAACAGCGAGTTGATTACCGGTTTTATGGCGTTGTACTATGTATTGTATGTGTTTATTACAATCGCCTCATTTGCCATTGGTATGGAATTATGCTGGTGCCGGGTGTCGGCCACGCAGTTTACGTTGTATATGGCTATTTCCAATGTAGGAAGGGCAATCGGAGCATCGCTGCTGGGTCCGTTGACGAAAACATTTTCCTGGGGCTATGTGATTCTAACGGTTGGTGGATTTGCATTGGTATCCCTTTTATTTGTAATGATCCTGCGGTTAAAAAAACACCTTGAGAAACTGGATTGTATTGAAGCTGATGAAATGGAAAAAGATGAGAAAAAAACGGCATTGTATGTATAAAATATTATTTCGATTCAATAACAATAAATGAATCAGGGCAATATTATTTGGAACTCAATGCAAGTAAACGATTGACCCATGTAAATCATTCATAACAAAAAATAAAGGTAGGGCGATTCGTGAAAGCTAAAACCCAAACAAAAAACTGCAAAACCCACCTCAATGGAATTTATCAACTCACTACTCGCCATCAATCCCAATTATATCTTGATTGGTTTAATGGTACTGTTTTATTCGCTGGAACAATTGCTGAGCACACAATTCAAATTTGAAAAAAGGCCACGGCATCTGTTTCATAACAGCTTGTTCTATGCTGTGTTTTTTCTCGGAAATATTCTGTGGTCGTCTTTTACCGTTTTTAGTATTGAATGGTTGAACAGTCAGCAGATCGGCTTATTTTATCTGTTACAGTTACCACTCTGGTTAAAATTATTAATGGGTGTAGCCATGTTCGATCTTATGAGTTACTGGTTTCATCGCATGTCCCACGTGGTACCTATTCTCTGGCGTTTTCATCGTGTACACCACAGCGATACTACAATGGATGCATCCACAAACTTCCGTGCACATCCGATCGAAATCTTTTTATGGTTTGGCACCAGCAGTATCCTGGCAGCTGCTGTTTTTGGGCTCGATCTTCTTACGCTCGGCTTATACCTATTTATCACAATGATATTCTTTGTGCTACAGCACTCTAACCTTCGGTTCCCAAAATGGGTTGATAAGAGCATTGGCCTCATTTTTACTACACCAAATATCCACAAAGTGCATCATGAACAGGATCAGCATTATACTGATTCGAACTTCGCCGATATTTTTATTGTATGGGATCGATTGTTTGGTACATTTAAAAGCAAACCGGTAGATCAAATCAAGCTGGGGTTAAAAGAGTTCGATGAGGAGAAAAAGCAAACCTTCTGGTATTTGATGAAAAGTCCGTTTATTAATGTAAAACGGATTGGTTCGGATGAACTCAATACAGGTGAACGAAGTAAATAACACTACTCATCAAGGCTAAATAAAAAAGAATGAAAAAAATATCGCTTCTGCTTTGGACGGTCGTTTATTTCAATTTACTCGTTGCACAAGATAACGCAGTTATTCGTTTCACTTACAACCACAATGCCCTTTCTGTTACAGATGTAAACCGCTCTGCTGCGTTTTATAAAAATGTGCTTCAGCTCACGGAAATTACCAACCGAACACAAATGGATGGCATCCGTTGGATTTCGTTAGGAGAAGGAAAAGAACTCCATCTCGTGTCCATCATCAAAGAACCAGTTACCATCAATAAAGCAGTACACTTTGCCTTAAATACTAGTAACATGGATGGGCTGGTAAAAAGATTGAAAGAACTAAACATAGTTTATTCCGATTGGGCTGGCAAATCCAACACGGTTACCATTCGGGCAGATGGAGTAAAACAGATTTATTTACAGGATCCTGATGGTTACTGGATTGAAGTGAATGATGTAGGTGCTGCAATTTCTGTTGACCAGATCAAAAACGACATTTGGCAACTGGAGGAAAATTACTGGAAGTACGTAAAGGAAAAAGATTATCCATCTTATCGCAAATTGTGGGATGAAAATTTTCTTGGCTATCCAAGCAACAATACGGTGGGCGATAAAGCACATATCACCGATTGGATGACAGAAATGTATCAGCAACCGGGTACTTTTAATTATACGCTGACCCGTAAAGTAGAAAATGTGTTTGGCGATATTGTAATTGTATTCTACGATGTATCGCACAACTTCACGAATGATAAAAACGAAGTGGTTAAAACCGGCCATTTCAAAATTATTCACACCTGGAAGAAAACAGAGAAAGGATGGCTTATCATTGGCGGAATGGGTGCAAACAAGTAAAACGTATGAAAATGAAAAAGGCTTTTGTATTTATTCTATGCTGGTTGTTTTTTACAGATGCTGTAAGCCAGTCTGTTTATTTTCCCGATGCCGATTGGCAAACAAAAAAACCGGAAGAGGTAAGGATGAATAAGGTTTGGCTCGACAGTGCAATAGGCTTTGCATTAAAGAATGAAAACAAAGTTGAACGGGACTTACGTATTGCCAATATGAAATCTTACACACGGGAACCGGGCTACAAAATCATTGGACCAATGAAAGAAAGAGGCGGACCCGCTGGCCTCGTGATCAAGAACGGATATATTGTTGCACAGTGGGGCGATGTAACCCGTGTTGAT
>CAYMSG010000098.1:0-1113 GCA_964392955.1 uncultured Chitinophagaceae bacterium
AAGGGATTTTAAATGCGAAAACTTCTTTTAGTGCTTATCATTAGCTGCTTATTCGTTGAGGCTGATGCCCGCAACCGGAAAGTAAAAATTGTTACCAGCAAAGGAACCATTATTGTGCGGTTGAGTGATAAAACACCGCTTCACCGGGATAACTTTATTAAACTGGTAAAACAAAAGTTCTACGACAGTATTCTTTTTCACAGGGTCATCAAAGAGTTTATGATACAGGCCGGCGACCCAACTACGAAAACATCAGAACCTGGGAAACGCTACGGAAGCGGTGGATTAAGTTATAAAATACCGGCAGAGTTTGATACTTCGTTGTTTCACAAGCGGGGCGTTTTAGCCGCAGCACGTGACAATAATCCAGAAAAAGCCAGCAGCGGCAGCCATTTTTATATTGTACAAGGAAAGAAATTTACAGACAGCACGCTGAACGATGTACAGGAAAAACGGATGAGCGGCCGGATCATTCCCGAGCACCAACGGGCAGTTTACAAAACCCTTGGGGGCACACCGCACCTGGATCAGAATTACACTGTTTTTGGTGAAGTAATCAAAGGAATGAATGTTGTGGATACGATTGCACAGGCACCACGTGACCAGTACGACCGACCGAAGGAAGACATTCGAATTATTAAGATAAGGCTCAAGAAGAAATTTTTATTTTTCTGATTCCGAGAAAACATTCAATTTAGCAGCGCTCTAAACAAATAACAAATCATGAATTTTCCAGAGAATCTCCGCTACACAAAAGACCATGAATGGATCAGCTTAGAAGGCAATGTTGCCACTATTGGCATTACCGATTTTGCTCAACGTGAGCTGGGTGATATTGTGTATGTAGACATTAACACCGTTGGCAAATCGCTGAATGCTGAAGAAGTATTTGGTACTGTAGAAGCAGTAAAAACTGTGAGTGATTTGTTTTTACCAGTTGCCGGTACAATTGCAGAAGTTAACAGCAGTTTAAACGACAAGCCCGAAGCAGTAAATAACGATCCGTATGGCGAAGGCTGGATGGTAAAAGTAACGGTGAATGACCCTGCTGATGTTGCAAAACTGATGGATGCAGCGGCTTACAGTGCGTTAGTGGCCTAATGAAAAAAAAAC
>CAYMSG010000098.1:1123-9792 GCA_964392955.1 uncultured Chitinophagaceae bacterium
TTCATCAATACCTTCTTACAAAGTGGCCGGCCATTATTTGGTCGGTCATTATTTTTATATTGCTGGCCATGCCGCCGATCAAGCTTGAAGAAGAACAAGTTATTGAGTTTTCAGGCCTGGATAAACTTATTCACTTTTTTCTTTTTGGAATGATGGTATGGCTGTGGGGATATAATCAGCAGTACGTTGCTTCCAACAAATTTTTTTTCCGAAACCTTTTGATGATTGTAATCGTAACCACTATCTACGGCATTGTAATGGAATATGTGCAACGCTGGGTAGGACGGGATTTTGATGTGTGGGATATGGTGGCCGATGCAGCAGGAGCTGTTACTGCAGGGTTGTGGTTATTGATCCAAAAAAGAAGGCCCTGGTAGAAACCGGGGCCGAAACCAAAACTAACTGCTTATGAGAAAAATTTAAATTCAGATTTGTTACACAAAGTTCGCTCAATCTATCTCTCAAAACTGTCACCTCATTGTTAATATTTCCTGAAACGTTTTGTTTTTTAAAACGGGTCCCGGTAGAAACCGGGACCGTTAACCAAAACTAACTGCTTATGAGAAAATTGACTGCTTTTATATGAACTTCACTACTATGACGCAAAAGCGATTCCAAAGTTTGCACTGTGTTTGTTAAAAAAACCTAAAAGAGCTTTTGTGCGATCAAGTAATCTGATTCAACTATTTCGAAAACCATGCCAAGCCATAAACAGGTTCGTTAATTAACGGCCAAACAGGCCCTTCACCATATCCATCATTCCGCCTCCGCCACGTAGTTGTTGCTCGGCGGCTCCGCCTTTTACCATGCTGATGATATCATTTAAATCTGTATCGCCATCGCCATCTCTGTCCAAACCGCCTTGTGTTACCCTGCCCAGCAAGCCCTGTAAATCGAGCCCACCGGTTTTACCTCCGGTCAATGAATTAAAAATGCCCTGCAGATCAATACTGTTATCGGAAGGATCGTTGGTTTTTGAAATTAGATTTTGCAGCACTCCGGGCAAGAGGTTACTCACCACATTTCCCGCCTGCCCCTGGTTTAGATTGAATTTGTTCATCAAAGATTCAACGGCATTTCCCGAAAGTTGATTTGCCAAGGGATTGTTTTGCAAATCGCCTCCACGTCCGCCTAATAATCTCAATACATCGTTGAACTGTCCGCCTGCCAATGCCTGCTGTAAGCCACCCGCTATGTTGCTGGTTACATCGGCCACCGCTTCTTCGTTCCGCTCATCGGGGATATCCGGGTTTTGAATAATGGCAGCACCTGCCTGTTCTTTTACCATGTTTAGCAACTGTTCCAGCATAATTGTAAGTTTAGTTGATTAAGACATTTAAGATAGATGAAATAAAATCCATATGCAAGTAATGAATGATAAATTAATGACACTTTCGTCAGTTTTTTATTAGAGTTATTATACAGAAAAGAAAAATTAAAAGGCAAGTATGATGATCATGCTGGCATACAGGATGCGAAGATCACCTCGTATCTAAGGATTCGAGCTTATTAAATTGCAATCAGATCGTGTACGCTGGCTAAACTACTGCACTGTAAGTTTTTCTGCATTTTCTGCAAACTGTAATGCATCAATCAACTCATCTATTTCACCGTTGAGTACCGCATCTAAGTTATACAGTGTAAGGCCAATACGGTGATCGGTTACACGACCCTGGGGATAATTGTAGGTTCTGATTTTGGCGCTTCTGTCGCCGGTGCTTACCAGGCTTTTTCGCTGGCGGGCAATTTCTTCTTCATGCTTCCGCACCTGTTCTTCGTACAACCGGGTACGCATCATTTGCATGGCTTTTTCACGATTGGCCAACTGAGTACGTTCTGTTTGACAAATAACCACCGTGCCTGTTGGTATATGCGTAAGCATTACTTTGGTTTCAACTTTATTTACATTCTGGCCACCAGCTCCTCCACTTCGTGATGTTTCCATTTTTACATCGCTTTCTCTCAATTCAAAATCCACTTCTTCTGCTTCCGGCATTACAGCTACCGTTGCCGCACTGGTGTGTACACGGCCGCTGGTTTCTGTAGCAGGCACACGTTGTACACGATGTACACCGCTTTCAAATTTCATTGTCCCATATACATCATCACCAATTACTTCCAATTGTACTTCCTTATAACCTCCTACCGTTCCTTCACTTTCACTGAGGATGGATGTTTTCCAACCTCTGCGTTCGCAGTATTTGGTGTACATCCGTAACAGATCACCGGCAAACAAACTGGCTTCATCGCCTCCTGTTCCTGCACGGATTTCAAGGATAGCATTCTTGTCATCCTGCGGATCTTTCGGGATCAACAACTGACGGATATATTTTTCTAATTCCTCCTTTTTTTCTTCTGCAGCCGGCAGTTCTTCTTTTGCCATTTCACGTAACTCTTCATCGCTGCCATTCAACGCTTCCCGGTATATTTTTACATCATCCAAGGCGGCCAGGTATTCCTTCCGGGCACGTACAATTTTTTCAAGGCTGCGGTACTCTTTACTGTAGGCAGAAAACTGCTGATTGTTACCAACGATCTCAGGGTTGGTGAGAGCTACCCCCACTTCATCAAATCTTGCCTGTATTGCTTCTAACTTATCTAACATAAATCGATTGGTTCCTGAAAGGGATTTGTTTCGTCTTAAATTTGAGCGGCAAATTTAAATGAATTAACGCATGCAATACAGGAAATTCAGGGCAGACCGGTTGTTTGATGGATACAAATTCAGAGAAACAGATGATATTTTGATTATAGATGATGCTGGTGTTGTGCTGGATATTGTTTCACTTGCAGATGCGGGTACCGATATCGAGGAATTGCATGGAATCCTTTCGCCCGGATTGATCAATTGCCATTGTCATTTGGAATTAAGTCATTTAAAGAATGTAATTCCGCCGCATACTGGTTTGATTGATTTTTTGTGTGATGTTGTAACAAAACGTGGTTTTGACCCAGCCATTATTCAACAGGGAATTGAAACCGCCGAAGAAGAAATGTATAACAACGGTATTGTTGCAGTGGGTGATATTGGCAATACTGCTGATACCGCATCAATAAAAAGCAAAAGCTCTATCCGCTGGCAAAATTTTGTAGAAGTACTAGGGTTCTATGATACAAATGCAGACGCAACGATGGAGCAATACAGAAAAGTTGCCAGAAATCTGGACGATTCACTTGAAGCATCCAACATCGCACATCGTACTTCGCTTGTTCCGCATGCACCGTACAGTGTATCTGCGAAAACATTTCAACTGATCAATGAAGCAACAGCGGGACAAATTATTTCTATTCATAATCAGGAAAACCCTGCTGAAGATGAGTTATACAAAACCGGTGGGGGCGATTTTCTAAAACTGTTCAATGTTTTTGGAATTGAACAATCTCCTTTTAACGTTACCGGCAAAAGCAGTATCCGCTCTTATCTTCCCTATTTCAATAATGGACAACAGATTTTTCTGGTGCATAATACATTTATGCCGGAGGAAGATATTGTGTGGGCAAATGAATATGCAGCTGCAAACGGCTTACAGCTCATTTATTGTTTGTGCCCCAATGCAAATCTTTATATCGAAAACAAGACAGCACCTGCAGAACTTTTTTTGAAACAAAATTGTCAACTTGTACTTGGAACAGACAGTTACAGCAGCAACTGGCAACTAAGTATTGCAAAAGAAATGCAAGCACTACGGCAACATAGTTCCGTTTCAGCAGAACAGGCTTTGCAGATGGCAACACTGAATGGTGCGAAGGCCTTGCAATGGGACGATGCATTGGGAAGTTTTGAAAAAGGGAAACAACCGGGAGTGGTGTTATTGACTGAAGATTTCAGTAGTTCAAAAAGAATCTTGTAACACCTCACACGCAATCCCTGTCCAAAAGAAAGAAAGGTCAATTTTTTTGATCAATCAAATCGTTCAGCGAAGCATTTCAGCGAATCACTGACTACTCTACTTTCTTCACTCATCACTCATCATCACGGCTCCATAATTTGCTGCAGCACCTGCAATGTTTTCATTTTACCAAACTCCGGCAGGTGCAACATGTAATATGTTTCGATGGCTTCGAGTAATTGACGACGCTGTAAATGATTCATCGGAACTTCAACCAGTTCATGTGGCTGCATTGCCTTTAGTAATTCGTTGATGAGAGCAGCAGGTTTCCCCTCAATGTAATACACATGCTGCGGATATGTTGATACGAAATTCCCTTCCTGCAAATCAAGAATTGTACAAGTTGCCGCATCTTCGGTATTCATTTGAAAGCCGAAAAAATTAGTAAGGTGCAACGAAAAATACAAGGGGAAATTAGCCGTTATACCTGCATCTGCTTTATCTAACTGCATCAGTGATTCTTCTACAAAATAAAACAGATCAGGATTGTTCTCAGGTTGCTTTACACATTTCTGCAGCAGCTCCATCATGTACAACAGCACACTGTTTTTCATTACATCAGCAAATAATTCTTCATACAAAAAACTCCATTTGAACTCTTTGATTCGCTGCAGATTTTTGAGGTCATGATGATAAACGATCAATTCAAGAACTGCACCGGGCTGAAAATAATTTGCTTTGCCGCCACCCTTCTTACTTGCTTTTCGTACACCCTGAACGATATAACTCTGCAATCCGTACAACTCTGTATAAGCAGCAACAATTAAACTTGTTTCGCCATACTTTACTGTACGGAGTATTACCGCTTTTGTTTTATGCAGAACTTCACTCAACCCCAACTAAGTTATTTGATGAAAACAATTTTACCTACCTGTTTCTCAGTTCCAAATTCATCTTTTGCCAGCACAAGATACACCCCGCTTGATGCCCGCTGATTCCGGTAATCTCTGCCATTCCAAACGGCTTGTCCGCCTAACGATCTTGTTTGAAAAACCAGACGGCCGTTTAACTCAACAATTTTTACAATTGAATTTTCAGGTAATCCACGAATACCAATGGTGCCGCTGTATCCCGGAGGAACAGGGCTTGGAAACACAATTACCTTATCCGGGTTTTCACTTGCTTCGGTTGCCCCACCCCGGTAGCTGCAAATGCCATTGAAGGTGGAGAAATATACTTCGCCTGTTTTTGGATCAATGGTAATGCGAATGATTTCATTGCTCAACAACGGACTGTTTTCGGCTGTAAACCGCTGTAACACTTTTTCACCATCTGCACTGATCAGCCAAACGCCGTTTCTTGTACCTACCCATTTCCTGTTGGCTGCATCAACCGCTAATGCACGCACATCTTCATTCTCGAATAAAAATCCTGCAAAATTATCCTGTTGTACAACCGGTTGAAATGCTTCGCATCCGTTGGTTGTAAACACGTCACCTGGACATTGAATAATAGCAATGCCTTTATCAGTTCCCATCCAGATAAACCCATCTTTATCTTTCACCATACAATTGACCGCATTGCTTGGCAAATTTCCATTTCCTCGTCCCGCCTGCAGCCATTTCCACCTGTCATCACCGGCATTATCAATCGAAGCGCCATGATTATAACAAAACACACCATTCCCTTGCGGTACCTGTATCCATTTTTGATCTGCATCATCAATCAACACAGCACCCACCATATTGTCCTGAATTAAAAAAGGCACACGGAATGAACGCCAGTTGCCATCTGCTTTCTTCACTAAGAAATTATTGCTGCCACCAAAGTTGCTGATCCATAAATTATTCTCTTTATCAAATGCCATCCCTCCCACACGGTAATTATTGGGGTCGCCGACTGCTTCATTCAGTGGTGAGTTCTGCTTGTAAATTTTATATTGTGCAGCACTGGTAAATTCAACTAATCCTCCGCCAAATGATCCGGCATAAATCACATCATTGCGTGGATCAACTGCAATACTGATAATATCAAAGATGGTATCCATCCATGGAATTGTCAATCGGTTATAATCTTTCCATTCATTGTTATCAAATGTGAAAAAACCGGAACCATTGAATTGATAATTCCAGGCATCGTTAATACTTCCGCCTGCTACATACAAAGTGTTTTTGAAAAACAACATCTCCCCATCCAATCGGCCGTAAGGAGAATTGATGGCATACCGTTCAAACAGGTTTGACTCTGCTTTTACCAATCCTTTTTCAAAATCAGCAATCCATATTTCATTTCCGCTTTTTACAGCATGAAACGGATAACGTAACTCATTGTTATTTTGTACAACTGCTGTTACTGCGCCGCTTATGTTCAACACCACTACACGTCGTTCAACCCATCCAAAACGTTCTTCACAAATCAGTAATGATCCATCGCCTGCATTAACGGTTTCCCAACGCCAGTCATCGTTATAAATCATTTGCCATGATGTTCCGTTAAATGAATACAGGCTATTAAGAATTCTTACAACAACTGTGTTCTGTACCACAAACACCTGCTGTACTGCGCCTGCTGGCAAACCATTTGCACCACTGGCCAAATTCCAATTACGATAGTCGTTTAAATTTGCAACTGTTCGATTCGCTGTTTTCAAACCTTCATCGGTTGCAGCAAAAAATTGCGTTGCAGTTGCGGCAAACCCATTCACCTTTACATTGCCTCCATTGTTACCGATAATAAATGTATTGCTGATCTCATATTTCTGCAAGTCAACCACAATTACGCCAAGACCACTGCTGAGATAAGCACTGGTACCCACAAAATGTATATCGTAAATTGTTTTATCGCCTGTAGCAGTACTTCGTGTTATGTCCGGAATATTGATCACATCATTCCGATACAGCACATCAAGATTACTGTTGTTATACGCAATCAAAAGTTTATTAGAGGATGCATTGTAGTTAAGGGTGCGAACTCCCACATCGCTCAGTCCGCTTACTTTACTTAACCTTGAAATTTCGCCATCATTCCGGCTTACAACATAGGCACCAAAGCTGGTTGCAGTAAAAACATGCCCGTCAGACAATGCTACACGTTTGCCCTGACGGTAATCCATGTGTTCACGCCACTGGCCAATAGGCGATAGTTGTGCCTGTCCATCACAAACAGCAAATAAGAGCAAGATTAAAAAACAAAATAAGTAACGCATGAATGTTCAAATTTAGTTGCTTTTCAATCAAAGCGCATCTCTTCTCAATCAGCTTTCTGAATGAAATTCGCTGAAACCCTTCGTGCATGCGGAAAAGATCAGCACCCGCTTAAAATTTTATGCCCTTGTTCAGCCGGAATGCCGTTTCTTTGCGCTGTTTTCGTTCAACAAAAATCGTATCAGAATCGCATGTGGTATAATCTGGGTAAATGGGTGTTGCGCAACAGGCTTACGTTAATTATCGCCGTTCTTCTTTCAACAATTGTTATGACCTATTTCGCTTCAAAAGTGGAGCGTAGTTATGATTTTGCAAAAGCTATTCCGGTTGATCATCCGAAATTCCTCGAATACGAAGCATTTAAACAAAAGTTTGGTGAAGATGGCAGTTTGCTGGTGATCGGCTTTGAGAAGAAGGATATATTTCAGCTTCCGTTTTTCAAAACATTTGTACAACTGCAGCAACAAATTAAACAGGTTACAGGTGTTGAAGATGTATTAAGCATCAGTGCCGCTGTGAACCTTGTGAAAGATTCAGCTACTGAAAAACTACTGACCACTACTGTTTTTCCGGAGAACATACAAACACAAGCTCAATTAGACAGTTGCAAAAATGTATTACTAAACCTCCCCTTTTACAAAGGTTTATTTTATAACTACGAAGCCGGGGTTTACATGTTGGCTGTACGTTTAAACAGGGAAGTACTCAATTCAAAAAAACGACAAACTTCGGTTGATGCAATTGTAAAACTGGTACGGAAATTTGAGAAAGAGCAACAAGTGGAAATGCATTTGAGCGGATTGCCGCATGTGCGAACAGAAATGAGTACACGCATTGCAGCAGAAATGCAGTTTTTTCTGTTAGGCTCTGTATTACTATCGGCCCTGATCCTGTTGGTATTTTTTCGTTCGTTCAGTGCCATGTGGCTTAGTATGGCAGTTGTGTTGATCGGTGTGATCTGGAGCCTGGCAACCATGGTGTTTTTTGGATACAAAATCACTATCCTCAATGCATTGATTCCGCCGTTAATGGTTGTTATTGGCATTCCGAATTGTGTTTATTTCCTCAACAAGTTTCATACAGAGTATAAGAAAACGGGCGACAAACATCTTTCATTAGTGAACATGATTGGCCGTATGGGTATTGTAACCCTGTTTTGCAATATTGCTGCTGCCATTGGTTTTGCTGTATTTGCATTAACCAAAAGCCAGATTCTGCGTGAGTTTGGAATCGTGGCTGGTATCAACATCATGGTATTGTTCGTTATTTCATTTATCCTGATACCTGTTGTGCTGAGCTATTTACCTGCACCCAAGCAACGGCATGTACGTTATCTCGAAAATGAACGATTGAACCGCAGCATCATCCGTATTGAAAACTGGGTATTCAATCACCCAAAATACATTTACACAGCCACTGCAATCATCGTTGTAATTTCATTAATGGGAGTATTGCGTTTGAAAAGTGTTGGATACATCGTAGACGATCTTCCCAAAAATGATAAACTGTATGTTGATCTGAAATTTTTTGAAAAACATTTCTCTGGTGTAATGCCACTGGAAATTGTAGTGGATACCAAGCGAAAGCAAGGTGTTGTTCGCAGCATTCCGAACCTTACAAAAATCGATTCGCTGAT